>DAWL01000120.1:20327-20882 GCA_002505935.1 Euryarchaeota archaeon UBA226
TGAAACCAATGGTACTACTGCACCATACGATGATCATGGACATGGAACTCATTGTGGGGGAATAACTGCAGGAACAGGTGCTCCTGATTTCGCTCATATTGGAATTGCTCCCAAGGCACGCTTAGTTGGAGTAAAGGTTCTCGATGGGGGTGGAAGTGGTTCATTTAGTGGCGTTATGGCAGGTATGCAGTGGACAGTCGATGTTCGATACCAGTACAATATTCGTTCTGCCAGCATGAGTCTTGGAGGCCCCGGGGCCATTGAGTGGACCAGTAGTGAAGAAGACAGTGTCAATCGTATGGCCAATGAGATGGTTAGGGCCGGAGTGGCTCTTTTCATCGCAGCTGGAAATAATGGAGTTTCAGCGCAGATTGGAACACCAGGTAGTGCAGAGGACGTAATTACCGTTGGTTCACTCGACAAGGATACAAAGATTGCAATATATTCGAGCCAAGGTCCGACCGAAGAAGGTCGAATCAAGCCTAACATTGCATTTGTTGGTTCCAGTGTTATGGCGCCAGAGGCTAATTCAGGAGATGGCTACGTTGGGATGAG
>DAWL01000175.1 GCA_002505935.1 Euryarchaeota archaeon UBA226
TTGGACGACACACTCTTTGAAGGTCTTGAAAGAAGGGCTTTCCAATTGACTAGAGCAAGTGATACAGAATGGCTAACTTGGCTTGATGATGAGGATTTCTGGAAACCTGGTTGGAGAGCAATCCCCAATGAACCCTAAGAAGGAGAGTCTCCCGGCCACCTCCATGGGTGATAAGCCAGAACTGTTCATCCTCCATACCTGCCCTTTTTCTTGGAAAGTCAGAGGATTATTGGAGCACCTCGACATTGAGTATGATGAAGTTCAGGTCAATGCGCTCAGAACAAAAAAAGAGTTGGCATTCACCAATGGTTGGAACAAAGTTCCTGTTTGGCGAGAAAAGAATGGTGAAGTGTTAGTTGACTCAACCCCAATGATGAAAGAAATCGATTCAAGGTATAACGATGGTAAACTTTGGCAAAGCGAAGATGAACAACGTAGAGATAAATGGATGGAATGGGTCGATGAACATCTGAAAAGAGCGACTATTCCAATCTTATATGGAGGATTATTTTCAGCACTCAAAACAACAGTTAGAGTCTCAAAGTTGGAAAAATTCGGGTTTTTCTCTAAGCGACTCTATGCTTGGGCGGGATTCCCAATTATGTGGGGAATAATCGCTCGCAGTCGTGTCAAAAAAGATGGACGTAAGCCCAAACAATTGTGGCATGATTTGCTTGATGAATGGTGTGATGAAATCGGAGAGGCAGAATTCTTTGGAGGAGGAGGACCTAATCTCGTTGATTTAGCTGCCTTTGGCTACGTTCGCTCGATTTCTCCCTTCTCACAATTCTCTCAATTGCAAGAACATGAGCGCGGCATGGCTTGGTACAAGAGAGTAGAAGCGACCTTGAAGGCCTGAGGGGATTCTTTGGATCATTCTGCAGACTTGTTCGGAATTAAATTCGTGGAAGTCCCTGAAGGCAGCGTATTGGTAGGTAGCGACAAAGGTGGCCTTGTACACGCTTCAGAGAGGCCAAGATATCAAGCCAAGATTGAGGATTTCAGAGTAATGGATTCTCTGCTGACCAAACGGCAATTCGCTTGTATCATGGGAGAAGAAAGCGAAGATGATGAGCCGATTGACTCGCTTTCCTGGCAACAAATCGAAGAGATGCTCGAAAACTTCCAATCAGAACTTGATGGTGACTATGAAGTTCGCTTGCCGAGTGAAGCAGAATGGCTGCGCTGCAAAGAACACCTTGACCTAAATCTGCCAGTTGCTTGTGAAGAGATTCTCTGGGATCATCCACACAATAACAACCGTGGTGCGCATAGCGATGGGAGGCCACGTATTGATGGGCGTGCTGACAATCTTATGCGTAGGTATCGAGTATCGATGAAATCACACCCCACTAAACCTGGAAGGACTTTCAAAACACAAACCCCGGTATTCTCACCTCAGAAAGATGCTCATTTTCGTTTACTGATTCGTAAGGTAGTAGACAAAGAAGCTCCCTCGGTCCCGGAAGAAGCCGATTTTGCTGCGATTTTTCGTCAGGAAGCAATTTTCGCATTATTCATCGGTATCATTCCATCATTCCTAATTCCAATCGCAAGAGGATTTTCAAATTACATCTACGAAGGGTGGGCGAATCTGCTCTTTGGCGGTATCTGTTTTTCTTTAGTTACCGCACTATTCTGGCGACCTAGAAGGCCTACATGGTATATCGATGAGAGCGAAGAAAAATTAGTTCCTAGAAAGAACTGAATTGTTTCCAATCAATATTTCTCTTTACGAAGAACGTCCATCACACAAATGGCAGCCATATTGATGATGTGACGCACTCCATCCGCCCTAGCAACAACTTGAACCGGCTTTGCCATACCAGAAAGAATCGGTCCTGTCATCTCTGCATCTGCAAATTGCTCAAGCAGTTTATACGAAATATTAGCTGATGCAAGATTTGGACAAATCAAGACATTTGCCGGACCCTCAAACTCCATGAAAGGATAATCCATTTGCACCACAGGATCCAAGGCGGTATCCACTTGCATCGGACCCTCAATCACGATATTTGGATCCAATTCTCTAGCGATTTCTATCGATTCTTCGATACGATCCGTTCTCTGAGCCTTGCTGCTACCAAAATTGGAGAATGATAACATGGCAACCTTGGGGTCTACTCCAAAACGGCGTGCAACCTTTGCAGTCTGCACCGCAATCTCTGCTAATGTTCTACTGTCAGGATAGACATTGACCGTGGCATCGGCTAAGAAAATGACCTTACCATTGACAGTCATCATGTAACACCCTATGATGCAATGAGCATTAGGGTCTGCACCGATTACCTTGAGAGCAGGACTTAGAACATCAGGATATGCTCTTGTAACTCCCCCGACCATTCCGTCTGCAGCCCCACTTGCTACCATTTGTGAGGCAAAATATGGTCTACTCTTGAGTAACCTCTGAGCGTCTTCAAAGGAGAGCCCCTTGCGGTGTCTTCGATCAAACATCCCTTGAGCAAACGTATCTAGCCTGCGCGGATCCCTCCGTGGGTCAATGATTGTACATTCAAATTCGAGTTCCATTTGCTCCAATTTACTACGAATTCCGCTCTCACTACCCAATAAGATGGGGTGACAAATGTCCTCTTGGACTAATTCTGCTGCCGCTCGCAAGACCTTCTCATTATCTCCTTCTGGGAATACAATCTTTCTGCCACTTCCCTTCACTTTGTTGATGACGCTACGCATGACGCTCCAAGTCAATCCTAACCTAGCCTCCAACTCTTCCCTATATTCCTCATGGTCATACTCTTCAGGGGAGATTTTCGCTATTCCTTCTTCGACTGCCGCTTGCGCTACTGCGCTCGCCTCCCAAATCAGTACTCTTCGATCAAATGGCTTGGGAATGATATAATCCAATCCATACTGAAGTGGAGCGCCCCCATAAGCAATGATTACGTCATCAGGAACCGGTTCTTTAGCTAACTCAGCCAAAGATTTCGTCGCTGCCATTTTCATATTCTGAGTGATATCGCTGGCTCGAACATCCAACGCTCCTCTGAATATGTATGGAAACCCGAGGACATTATTCACTTGATTGGGGAAGTCTGAACGGCCGGTTGCGATTATTGCATCCGGTCTCGCTTTTCTAGCAACATCAGGCATGATTTCAGGGTCGGGATTGGCTAATGCGAAAATAATCGGTTTCTCCGCCATACTCTTGACCATTTCCGAATTGACTAGACCCCCTTTAGATAGACCAAGGAAGAGGTCCGCACCAACCATTGCACTAGCGAGGTCTCCATCATCTACATCTTGTGCATATGCAGCCTTGTATTCATTTAATTCTCCAGCCTTTTCTCGCTTCTTGGTCATGATTCCCTTGGAATCACACATGATGATGTTTGGCCTCCTAACTCCGAGTGCAACATAATGGTCTGCACAAGCAATTGCACTCGCACCCGCTCCAGCAATTACCACCTTCAATTCTGACAATTCCTTACCTTGAAGTTCCGCCGCATTCAGCATCGCCGCCCCTGAAATAATTGCAGTTCCGTGTTGGTCATCGTGCATCACAGGAATATTCGTTCCTGCCGCAATTCTTTTCTCAATTTCAAAACATTCAGGTGCTTTGATATCCTCAAGATTGATTCCACCAAATGTCGGAGCGATAGCACATACTGTACGGATGAATTGCTCAGGATCGGTCTCGTCAACTTCAATGTCAAACACATCAATGCCTGCGAATGTCTTCAGCAACAGCCCCTTCCCTTCCATAACTGGTTTCGAAGCCAAAGCACCGATTTCACCCAAACCCAATACTGCAGTTCCGTTACTGATGACTGCCACCAAGTTACCCTTGGTAGTATATCGATAAGCCTCATCTGGATCCTTCTCAATCTCAAGACAAGGATAGGCTACTCCAGGGGAGTATGCTAACGATAATTCCCTCGCAGTAGCATGTGGTTTGGTAGGCACAACAGTGACCTTTCCCCTTGGTTCCATTTCGTGGTAATCAAGAGCTTCTTGTTTGAATCGTTCTTCCGAACGCTTTGGAACCATATTTGTGTCGGGCAAAGAGGCGCTTCAATTGGTTTTCCTATTGACAAGCCGCAATGCAACGTTTCATTTTGTTGAAGGTGTAGCGCAGCCCATGCGACGCACCCGAATCATCGGAACAATCGGACCGGCCAGTGACGACCCAGAAACTCTAGAGACACTACTGAAAGAAGGTTTAGACATAACACGACTGAACTACAGCCATGGAGATTTGGATGGAAAAACCGAACTCATTGCCAAAGTTAGAGCTGCTGAAAAGGCAGTAGGAAAGTACGTTGGAATTCTCGCCGATTTACCAGGCCCGAAACTAAGACTAGGGACTTTTCCAGGAAAAATCGATTTGGAAGAAGGCCAAGCCATCACCTTGAGTTGTGGAGTGCATGATTCTGAAGATATTCACGTCGATGGAGGAATCATTCTCCCCGTCCCTTACGAGGGGCTTTCTCAGAATCTGCGCGTTGATGACCCAATTCTGCTCAACGATGGGTTAGTCCGACTCAAAGTCGTAGATGCACCACACCAAGCAGCCTCGAAGGTTGGATGTGTAGTCATCGATTCTGGACCATTGTCTTCAAGAAAAGGTATCAACGTTCCAGCCACGATAGTAGATTTGCCATCGGTTGGGCCCAAAGACAAGGCTGCAATCGCTCACGCAATTGAACACGGTGCAGACTTCATTGCGGTATCTTACGTTAGAAAGGCTGACGATATCAAGCCAGCCAGAGATGCAATCAACGAAGCTGGAATCCACACTCCGATTATTGCCAAGATTGAGCATCCAGCAGCCTTGCAGGACCTTGAAGCAATCGTTGAGGCGGCTGACATTCTCATGGTGGCCAGAGGTGACCTCGGAGTGGAGATACCAATGGAGAGAGTACCTGCAGCACAGGAAAGAATCCTTGCTGCTGGAATGTCCAGAGGTAAACCTGTCATCATTGCTACACAGATGCTAGAGTCAATGTGCGACAATCCAAGACCAACAAGAGCCGAAGTAACCGACGTTGCAACTGCTATTCGTCAAGGAGCGAGTGCTGTCATGCTCTCTGGAGAAACGGCCAGTGGAAAACACCCGATAACCGCTATCAAAACGATGGCAAAAATCGCAACCGCTGTTGATGAGGAGGTAAAGGATCTAGGAGACCCACCTGCCCTTGCGAAGTTCCAATCAACCCGCGCAGTTTCGACTGCTGCAATCTCACTAGCTACAGGATTCAATGCCGACCACTTGATGTTTGCAACCGAACATGGAACTGCCCCTCGCCTCGCTGCGGCCATCAAACCACCACAACGAATCTTCGCGGTTACTAACAGAATCAGAGCATGCCGAAGAGTGACCATATTGCCTGGAGTTATTGGATACCACGTTGAAGAAGTTGAAGATGCTGTTGAAACATTGATGGGTGCATCAAGGCAGATGATTGCTGATGGTAATGTCAAGGCAGGAGAAACTGTGGTTGCAGTAACTGGCTCCCCTCTCGCAATGACTGGTAGGACTAATACCATCAGACTACTGGAAATCAAAGATGATGGAACTCTTTCCGATCTTGAGTGAATACGCAAAGCGGTTCTAATGGACCCTCTTTATTCTCCACTTTCGGTCGAAATTTTATTATTTGATGCTATTTCTTTCTCATAATCAGTTTTCCCAAATCCGTCTGGAAATCCCCATTTTTTGATATAGAAATCAATTGGAATGGCGCCATCTCCTCTGTCTACACCGTAATTTTTCTCATAAATCCCCTCAACTATAGGCGTTGGGCCATCGTATGACAAATACCAGTTCTCAGAAACACTTGGGCCACTCTCTGTACCATCTGGACCGATCCAATTTTCCCCAGATGAATAATTTTCATCTTTATCTTTCTCCATATTTATTTTAGCAGTATTGCCAAAAATTTTGGAGAACAAATTCATCAGCCACGCGTACATAATCCTCCCAGATATATTCGACTTATAGCCAATATGTAATCCAAAATCAGAGGGGGCCTTGGTATGACCATCCATACTAACGGTACCCTCTAATTGGAAGCAAGATTCTGACATTG
>DAWL01000073.1:0-6302 GCA_002505935.1 Euryarchaeota archaeon UBA226
CCCATGCATCCAGCAAAGGCAGAAAGAAGCATCATCGTTGCAATTGAAACTATTTTAGTTCCCATAAAATCAACTCAATAATACATTATTATGCAATTTCTCAGAAAAGGCGATGCAATATAATTCTTCAAGTGAACAAATCACTTAACCCAAGGTGGCAAACACCAACTTGGCAAGTCATCAACTCCACCAGGGTTCGACAAACCGATTCCGTAGAGCATCAACAATACGAAAATAAGAGGGAAGAAAGCGGTCTTAGTATAGATGAATGGGTCATCTTTCAGATGCATGAAAAAGAACGCTATCCCGTATGCCTTTACCACCCCTACACCGATTAGAATTGCCCAAGTCAGCAACTTGGCATTCTCTAGAGTTGTGTTGAAAACATCTTCCCATTTCACGTATACCGCTGCGACCTCAATTACTGTCAGCACCATCAATGCGATAAAATTCCAGAAATAGATGTCCTTGCCGGTCTTATCCAACAACCACTTTTCCATTCCAGTTGCAGCATGTTCTCCCATTCATCACACCTCCTAATACAAATAAAACGCAGGGAAGATGGCGACCCAAGCCAAATCCACAAAGTGCCAATAGAGACCGAAATATTCGATACTCTGTGAGTTTTCAGGTTGCCAACCATCTCTATGTGCCTTGAAAGAGAAGAAGCACAAGATAATCAGGCCAACAAATACGTGGAATCCGTGCGCCCCTGTAGAGACGTAGAAGATTGATGCTGCAAGACTAGACTTGACAGTGAAGTCGTAGTCATAGATTAGGTGTTCCCACTCGATTAGCTTCAGTACAAGGAACATCGTACCTAGTGCCAAAGTTGCAACTAAGTTGTTTCGAACTGCGCGCCTTCTATCAGGCATCCACATACGCACAAACTTGTTCTTGGATGGAATGAATACCTTGGCCTTGGCTGACTTAAGTGCCAAAACAACAGTGTAAGAAGAAAGAATCAGCGCGAAGGTATTGATAGCGCCAGGCAATAAGGTCCAGAAACTATCGATGATATATTCTGATGCAACGATTACATAGCCGTCTGAACATGCTGGAAGATTACTACCGGTTTCTCCTAACGAATTGCACTGCTCGTTCCAGTGGGTTGACCAACCCATTCGCATCCTGAGATAAGAACTGAAGAATGAACCGAATACCATAGTTTCTGACATCAAGAATATCCAGAGACCTACCTTGCGTACATCCTGTCCTCCAAATGGCTGTCCAAGAGATTTCATCTCATGCTTACCATCATTTGGGAAATCTTCTCTCCACCAGTTGAATACTCCAAGGAATGTAATCAATAATCCAGCAGCACATAGGATGTAGGATTCGACAAAACCGTATAGGAATATCATGATACCAACGCTCATGATAATAGGTGAAAAAGAACCGTGGTGTGCGTGATCATCGTGGTCTCCATGGTCGTGATCATGACCATCTCCAGACCCTGCTTCAACTGAACTATTGACTAATCCTGCGATGATTCCCATTAGACCATAGAACGCTATCAAAATGAACGCTACTCTACCTCCTGTCCAAAGAGCATGGGCATGTGTAGCCTTGTAACCGATAAATGAAACCACCAGTATTCCTGTTGCTAGGCCCATTAGCAGAAGGCCGATTCCAAAACTGCCCATCCATGGACTATCTTGGTGTGAGTTTTCGCTCATTCTTTCGCCTCCTTCTTCTCACCAATCATCCATAAGCGTTTGACACCGCGTACGAACCAACCATCCTTGTGAGCCTCGGTATTCGCGTCTCTCTGTATTGGAATCTCTGCAAAGGAAGGAGTTGGAGGTGGTGAAGTGGTTGACCACTCCAAAGACCATCCACCCCATGGGTCTGGGCCTGCAACTTGTCCTCGCTTCTGGCTGTAAATCATATTCCAAACCATGATCAATTGCGACAATCCGAAGATTATAGCCCAGACAGTAATGGTAGAATTGAGATCTCCATATCCTGAATCTATGGTATAGGAATGGGTTCTGCGTGGCATTCCCATGATTCCAAGACGGTGCATGGGCCAAAATGCTGCATTGTATGAGATGAATGAGCACAGGAAGTGTAGCATTCCCAACTTCTCGTTCATTTTTCTGCCAGTCCACTTAGGGTACCAATAATAGAAGGCAGAGAATAGGCCGAATACAACCCCTCCAACGAATACATAGTGGAAGTGAGCGACCACGAAATAGGTATCATGGAAGTGCATATCAAGGCCTGCAACAGGGAAGAACATACCTGAAATTCCACCGAGTGTGAATGTGATCAAGAATCCTAAAGCCCACAAAGTATGGGTCTTGAATACTAATGAGCCCCCCCATAAAGTAGCAAGCCAATTGAAAACCTTGATTCCAGTAGGTATCGCAACTAACATGGTCGTTGCCATCATAATGAATCTCAATTGTGGGTCCATTCCACTAGTCAACATATGGTGTCCCCAAACGATGAAACCAACGATTCCAATTCCTGCCATTGCATATACCATAGATTTGTATCCAAATACAGATCTTCTAGCGCTAGTCGCTAGAACCTCGGACACAACACCGAAGGCCGGAACTACAACGACATACACTTCAGGATGTCCGAAGAACCAGAACAAGTGTTGGAAGAGTATCGGATCTCCAATATTGGTTGCAAAGAAGACAGAACCGATGGTCCGGTCCAAGAACAACATCACTACACCAATCACCAATGCTGGGAGAGAGAGGAATAGCATAAACATCGAAATCAGAATACTCCAAGAGAACAATGGCATCTTCATCCAACTGACTCCATGCCCGCGCATAGTCAAGAATGTAGTAATGAAGTTGACACCAGAGAGAGTTGATGATGCTCCTAACATAATCATTCCAGCGATGAAGAATGTAGTTCCCGTGTTGGCAGACATGTCACCGCCTCCAGTTGAGCTGGAATATGGTGGATACATGACCCAAGTAATATCTCCACCTTGGCCACTGAATATGCCTGCATAGAGCAGAATTGCTGCAGGTGGCAATAGCCAGAATCCTAGAGCGTTTACTCTTGGGAAGGCAAGATCTTGAGCACCGATCTGCAAGGGTACAATGTAGTTAGCAAATCCTGCAATCATCGGCATTGCAGCAAGGAAAACCATTGTAGTACCGTGCAAGGTGAAGTAGGAATTGTACTCTTGCTCAGTCAGGAAATCATTCATTGGTGTCGCCAATTGAATTCTAAACAATAGAGCCAATAATCCACCGACTAGGAAGAACAGTAGACCAAAGTTCAGGTACAACAAACCTACACCCTTGTGATCTGTAGTTGTCATCCAACCTTTTAGCCACTCCCAGAAATTACCCATGCTGAATCCTTCAGGGTTGCGGGAATAGAAGACGTAGAGTGTAGCAAGTGCCATCAAAGTCAATACTAACAAAACAACGCTAAGGAATACGACCATTGCGCGCTTGGCATCGACCTCTTCCACAATCGGTCCAGCATTCAAACCTGCGACTTGGTATGTTGCACCGTTGTATCCATCTCCAGAATTTCCACTGGCTCCATTCGCATTGCCATTAACCGCATTGCCCCACAATGTGAATTCAACAACTTTGGTATCATCAGCGGGTGATGTCCAAACAACTTCCCAAGTCCTTAGGTCATTACCTAATTCAGTATGAGTTAGCCCTCCATCCATCACTTGAATCAATGTTTGATCGAAACCTGACAAGGTTCCCCCATCAATAATCAATCTAAAACCACCCATGTTGCTGTTCTCGGAAGCACCAGGGATGTCTGAATTGGAAACTGAAAGCGTCAATGTGTATTCCGTACTAGCATTGAAAGAATCCGGTAGACCAGTAATGCTTACTTCAGTTCCTTTATCTTCGGTGTGACAAAAACAACCGCTATCGTCTACTGAACTACCGATTCCGCCAGGGGAGGCTTGAAACTGAGGCGCGAGTAATATCGAAACTCCAAAAATAGCTAGAATGAGAATTGCTTTTCTTCTCATCATGCATCACTCCTGCAACCGTCATATACACTATCTGCAACTGGAATCACAGTGATTTTCATCGTCATGTATGCGTGTCTCATTCCACAATATTCAGCGCAAACAACATCGAATGTTCCAGTCTCTTGAGGTGTGAAGTAGAGCATGGTGGTCACTCCAGGAACCACATCTTCCTTGACGCCCCATTCTGGTAAGAACAAAGCGTGTAATACTGCATCTGCTTCACCAAGACGCTCGCTAATCATATTCATCTTGATGTCCTCACCACATGGAACGTAGACTTCGCCAGCACTAGAGGATTGAGCAGGATAGCGCTGGAAAGAATATACCTCATCCCCATCGGCGTCGTTAATCTTCAGAATCATGGTCTCTTGAAGATCAATAATCGTGTTTTGAGTGGCTCCCCCATCGCTGATATTGAATTGGCCGCTAGCGGGACCATTCGTCCAAATCGCTGTCAAATTGACATCCATAGTACCCGTAGACACCGATATTGAACCATCTGATACTGCTACCGCCAATGTGTATGGTAGTCCATCAGCAGTCTCTTCGACAGTGATGGGTTCTGTGTATGTGAATGCCCAATTCCATTGGGTTGCAGTGACATCAACCACAAAGGCTTCTTCATCGGAAGGAGGATTGCCCCATGCATCATACAATGATTGCCAAGATAGAACACACAACCAAGCAACCAAAATTGTGGGTAAAACAATCCAAGCAGTTTCCAGAGTCATGTTGTCCCTTTCCTTAGGGAACACCCCTGGTTCTAATTTCTCTAGTTTAGATTCATCGACCATGCCTTGGCGGAATCTCAATACTGCATAAATCATCCAAACAAAGACGATTATTCCTACAATTATCGACCAGAACATGAAGTCCTCATACAAGCCATGGAAGGCGGTGTACTCTGCTGGCATAGTACTCCCACTCTTGGGCGGGAGAAAGTCACTCATGAACGTTTGCTAATCGCCCTCCTTAGGTATGCCAAAGAGAGAGGCGATTTGAGGCGACGAAACTCACCATGGAAACTTGTATACCCAGACGATTAAATCGTTCAATATGCACTGTATTGCCAATAGTATCGAACCTACTAGCATCAGGCCAGATCCACTCACTCCATCCTGATATGCGCCATAGGCCAATAATCCAAGCATAACATTCCCCACCGAAACGAGAACGAGGATTCCAACTACCAATGCCGGAGTCCAAGAATATTCATTTCCAACGTGGAAAATTGTCGATTCAATCCAAAGAGCAGACGGAATAAGAAAAAGAGCAAGAGCAAGGAATAATCGGTTCGTTCCATTTCCATCAGATTCTCCCCAAGGCCACCTCAAGGATTCTACTGTAGATTCATCAAATTGGAAGAATACAACATACCAATACATCAGAAATCCAATGGCCGCAGCAAACATGAATGGAATGATGTAAGTGCGCCAAGACTCAGGCACCCCTCCCCAAAGATCTGATGGTTTGTCAAGGCGTGAAACACCATATGCATAGGAAATCAATACAAGAGGTCCAACGATGAAAGTGAATACCAATATGAACTGACGAGACAACTCCATGAAAGCAGGGCGATGGCCACTTCGACATAAGGCAGTCGCAGACATTCCTTCAAATTGATAGAAACAAGGATAGAATAAGTAGAAGCGAGGGAGCAATACGTCCGCAATTCTTGCTAAGGCGGAGAGTGAGTTGATTGGATGCCCAAGAAAAGATTTGATTCTAGGCGGGCGCGCAGCGGAAATGGAAATGCTATTCAGGAAAGGAGAATATTGGCAGCTGAAGTCTTGGCTCAGGCACGTATCCGAAATAGACCTGCAAAAGAAGGTGGCTCTGAATGCCCGATTCTAGTAGAAGGGAAAAGAGACAAGAGCGCCTTGAGAGCTCTTGGATTTGAAGGACCCATAGAACTAGTCAATCGAGGGTGGCCCCTCGAACGATTAGCCGGTTGGTTTTCTGAAAGATTGGAGCATAGAAATCCCATAGATGGTAAAGAATCGATTATCCTGATGATGGATTGGGACCGCACAGGTGGACGTTTGCAGAATGAATTGAATAGACGTCTCAAAGCCTTCGACATCAGCATTGATGAATACACTAGAAAGATGCTGATTAAGGCATTAAAACCCGAAACAAGAGTGGTGGAAAGTTTGCATGGCATGGCCGATGAATTGCTACCGTTGTTAGCAGAAATAGATCCTGATGGCAAGATCGATTGACATCATTCAAATGGCGGAGTTACCGTTGATTCCTTGACGGTGTTCATGACTACGTGAGTGAAAGAGCGAGTTATTCCATCTATGGAAAATACTTCCTT
>DAWL01000073.1:6637-6820 GCA_002505935.1 Euryarchaeota archaeon UBA226
GTCAAATCATTCAACTCTTGCCTATTCCTTATTCTAGCCATGACAATACTATCGAAATCTCCAGTGACATCGTAAACCGAAAAGACTCTGGGATCTGAAGCGATTCTCTGTTGAACATCCATCATCTTACCTTTCTCAATCCTTAGTCCAACGATGACACACATCTCCCATCCAATGGCTTGA
>DAWL01000070.1:0-1152 GCA_002505935.1 Euryarchaeota archaeon UBA226
TACTCCAAAACGAATCGCCAGAGTAAAGGGATGGCATGCATCAGGATACAGAGAAGTTGCAAGAAAACTAATCGAAGAACCTGACAAGGATGGCCTACCACTTGGGTGGCTTGATGCTAGGCCTGAACAACTCGATTTGGAGTTCTGGTTGGCCTTGGCAGGATGGATGGAACAAATTCACAACGATTTGAAAGAACAAGGCGGTTGAACGGGGGGTTCACATAGGGCCCCCTCCTCCGAAGGATTCGCTCGGGTGACTCTATGGCAAAGAAAGACACCTATCTGGCCCTACTTAGAAGGGGTATTGACGAAACTACAGCCATGCATCTTGCAGATGCTGGATTGAAGATTGGGGACTTGAAAAAGATCGACAAGCAGAAACTGGTCGATAACTACGCTTTGAAGAGTGACATCGCTGAAGGTGTGCTTTCGATAATCAAGGCCGGACCACAATCACATGGTAAGGAACGCTACCTCTCGAAAGTTCTAGCTCCAGAACGCAAGAAGAAGAGCAAGATTGAGGAACAGAAGTTTCGACGTGAGCAGAAGGACATTCTCGCTGATCTTGCAGAGCAAAAGGATCGCTTGAAGATGGCAAAGGTCGAAGCCTTCAGGGCTCAAAAACTGGTCATGAACAGACTCGGTAAGACCGTCGAATTGATTGTCAAACTAGAGAACAACATGTATGATGAATCCAAGGATGATCAAAAGGTCAAGATCAGGGATCAATTGGAAACTCGCGGACTGGAGGCGGCTCGTGATCATGAGATGCTGGATTTGGCCGGAACCCCACAAGATATTGTCGACTTTCGCCGAACCGTTGTTCCAACCTTGGTACTGCATGCTTGCCCAGAATGCAATGAAGAGATGGACCCTCGTTCAAGCAGAAATACCGATGATTCAGATAGTTGGTCATTCATATGCTGGGAATGTGACACTGCCTTCACATCTCCATTATGCGACTTAGTAGATGCCCGACTTGAGAATGGTTCAGCCATAGTTATCGATGAAGAAAAGGCACCTCGAGAACCTGTGCCGGCCAAACCGGCTAGCAAGGATTTCTCGACAGTGAGTGAACTGATAATCAAGGATATGGAACAGACTGGAGCAACTGCTGACCAAATGGCTGCTGCGACTGAAGCCAGCAACCTG
>DAWL01000070.1:1461-1614 GCA_002505935.1 Euryarchaeota archaeon UBA226
ACTGAAGCCAGCAACCTGACAAGTGGTTTGATGTCAATCAACGATTGGATCGACCAGACCTTAGCAGCAAAAGGCTACATCCAAGCCCAAGAAGACAGAGAGGATTTCATCTTGAGAACAGGTGCTGGAGCAACCAAGTTCAACAAGTGGATG
>DAWL01000070.1:1911-5450 GCA_002505935.1 Euryarchaeota archaeon UBA226
TTCAACAAGTGGATGAAGAAGGCTGGATTATACTTCAACAAGCAGACTGGACGTTGGACCAGATACGAAGACCGTTGAGGGGATTGAGTGCCTCCGGTACTTCGAATATTCAAGGGGAGTCTCCTACTGGGAACTGCACTGGTGGATGGAGAATTAACATTGGTTGAATTGGCTGAAGATGCAGGGATAGAAATCCCCACCAATTGTACCTCAGGAACTTGTGGTACCTGTATGGTCAGACTGATAGAAGGAGAAATCGCACTAGATGATCCTCTTCCTCCTGGTCTCGATGATTATCTTGTGAAGCAAGGCGCTCGGCTAGCCTGCATAGGCATTGCCAAGGGTGATGTCTCAATCGACATCTTGCCGCCACTCTGAAATCACAAGCCTTTGTGCACTGCTCATGGGAGTCTCAGACTGGGGCGCTACAGAATGGGGTTTGTTCGCCTTCAATGTGGTAGCACTCAGTATCATTATTTGGGCAGTCCGCAAAAAGATACTATCCAAATTAGCAGAGGTTGAAGAACGACATAATCGTAGCACTGAACGCAGAAATCAGAAATGAGGATATCTTTCTTGAATCAAAGCATTTGGAACGGGGAATGGGGTGATGGATCTTTGGCAGATAATCGCACTTATGGCGGCCTTCAGTCTACTCATGTTGATCTATTTCTGGCGTCGCGGGTGGTTGTCACGCCTACGCAAATAATCAGTGGTACTTTCTCGGGCCCATCAACAAAACTTGAAGGAACAATAAGCCAGTCCCAGCAACTGCCATCCAGAACCCCGATGCGAGTTCCATCTCAAGTTGCATGGTCATACCTTCTCCTTCGAGTGGATCAACCTCGGGATATGATTGCTCGAATGGAAAAGTAAAGTACCACCAAAACAAGATGCTAATCAGCATTAAAACGACTAAGAAATTAGTTGCTCGTATGGCTTTCCTACCTCCAACATATCCCATCACACTGGATGCGAAAGATAGCATCAACGCTCCCCATATCCCATAGCCAGACTTCTGACCACCACTCGCCACTTCCTCGCAAGAACCGTTGCCGAGGTTGAAACGCGCACTTTCCCATGCTTCGGTAGTTGCCACATCTACCTGCATGCTAGGATGCCCACAAGCTCTTGCACTACGAATCAACGTCTCACTATCTCCATTCTCCCAATTTTGAGTCGTCGACCATTGCCAGGGGTCCTGAGCGATACCAAAGTGACCTTCGCCTTTGTTCACATCCTCTCCAGTAGAATAGATTTCAGTATCTTCTACCCAAGGGAAATTCAATTGGCAAAGCACCAGCAACATGATGCCTCCGGAAAAACAGAGACGCCGCATCAAGCGCTTGCTCATGCCTATTCGTAAAGGAAGGGTGTCTTGACCTGTTCGCTCAGCGATAACATTGAACGCCCACTCATGTAGTCGGGAACATGGTTTGGCTACAATTGGTAGGAAAGGGGGTCCTCAGCGGGGCTATTGTGGTAGGAGCAAGTGAACTTGCCAAGAAAACAACATTGTTGGGTGCGTTGGTGATTTCAATACCTATTACCAGCATTATGGCAATGATTTGGCTGTACAGAGATACTGGAGATGTGAAAAAAATCGCCTCATTCTCTGAATCAGTTCTTTGGTTGGTGCTACCTTCACTGGTTCTGTTTACCGTATTGCCAATCATGCTCAGGCAGGGGTGGGGCTTTGCTTCGGCATTATCTGTTGGAATTGTTGGAACCGTGCTTGCTTACGGTATCGGGCTCTGGGCTGCATCATCCTTTGGCACGGCGGCATGACGCGGAGTTGATGAACCCCTGACGTCGGTCCATGTTCGATGAGCGAAACCTGGCAGGTTGGCGAACTGGCCCACCACCTGCGCGATATGCTGCGAAACTCCGATGTCAAGTCGGTTGCAGTACAGGGAGAATTGACTCAATACAAGGTTGCAGCAAGTGGACATGCCTACTTCTCACTCAAGGACGATGACGGCAAACTAGACTGCGTTGCGTGGAGGGGAAAGGCTCAGTATTTCCCTAGCGACCTTGAGGATGGAATGCAAGTTGTAGTAATCGCCTCCGTTGATCTCTATCCGCCCCAAGGTCGCTTACAATTGCAGGTCGAACAACTCAAGCCTCTGTCAACAATTGGTTTGCTAGAGGAAGTCAAGCGTAAACTCATTGAGAAATTGCGACAAAATGGAGACTTGGAACGGTTGAATCGTCCATTGCCATTCCTACCCAAGCATGTTGCTATTGTGACTGGAGCCGGTTCTGCTGCATTAGCCGATATGCTGCGCATTCGAAATGAACGCTGGCCGAATATTCGCTGTACCGTCATTGAGACCGTTGTTCAAGGAAAAGAGTCGCACGCCATGCTGCCACGAGCATTACGAGCAGCGTATGCTCTGAATCCCGACGTTGTTGTAGTTGGAAGAGGGGGAGGAAGCCCAGAAGACCTGTGGTCCTTCAACCTAGAACCAATTATCGAGGCCATTCTCGAAAGTCCTGTTCCAATCGTTTCTGCCGTGGGTCATGAATCAGACCACTTGGTCAGCGACTTGGTAGCCGATCACAGGGCCGCAACTCCTACTCATGCGATTGAGATGGTCATACCAATTCGTGGCGATCACGACCTATATCTCGATGAATTCACCGATCGTATCGGTGCTGCACTGAATCGTTGGGTATCCCGACGCAAGGAAAGGCTGGGGTCATTGGCTGCTCGCTTAAGGTCGGCTCCACTAATCGGTTTGGCCAAGGCACGTCAAACTCTATTGATGCTCAATAATTCCTTGACACGTAGCGCTGATGCACGCCTACAGAATGAAAGAAGAAGGGTTGAGAGGTGTGGCGCGGTACTACAATTGACCAACCCTGAAGCAGTGCTCAAGCGCGGCTGGAGTCTAGTGAAAGATTCTGAAGGAAAACTGGTTAGAAGCAGAGATGCCGCTGCTGGACAGGCAAGCCTCAGCGTGACATTCCATGATGGAGACCTATCCGTCAAACCGATGGAGGATGATTGAAATGAACTACCGAGAAAGAATGCAAAGACTGGAAGAGATTGTACGAATATTAGAGACTGGAGAAAGTGAACTCGATGAAACTCTGGCTCTATTCGAAGAAGGCAGAAAATTGCTGAGCGAATGTAGCAAAGAGCTCGAGGAAGCTGAAGGGAGTCTACGCCAATTGACTGTCGAAGAAGCGGAGCAATCAAACAATGAATCCTGATGGTGATAGCATGAGTCAGAGAAAACAGCAGGCGGCCTTGCGTCAAGTTGCTTCCACTCTCGACTCTTGGCCAGAGCCTCATGGGCACTCCGAGTTGAATATCAAAGGGGTTGACCTCCAGAATGGTCTATTGAGAATCGCAATACAGCCGCATAGGCCTCAATGTCCATGCTGCTTGTTGGATCTTGCAGCACTACGAGATGTATTGCTGAAAAAGAAAGGTGTCGAACAAGTTCATCTCGAAGTGATGGGGGTTCCGGCCGCTGACAGATGGACTCGAAGCATCAACTCATGATACTCAGTAACTTTTCCTCCAAACG
>DAWL01000195.1 GCA_002505935.1 Euryarchaeota archaeon UBA226
TTGATTCCAAATACCGGCTCGATACCAGTATAGTACTCGGTCACCAGACCGATGAAGATTCCAACAAGGCTACCGTAGATGACTGCCCACATTGCACCTTTGTCTTCGTAGCCCAACTGGTCCATGGCAACATAGCCGCCAATCCAAAATAGACCTGCTCCGATGAAGGTGGTGTTGCGCAAGGCAGCGCCTGCATCCATCGACTTCATTGCCTTCATCGAGAAGACCCCGATAATCGATGCGATGTATCCGACTAGACCGAGAACGATTGGTAGCATGACGTACTTTGCTCCAAGGTCGCTGTCTGCTGCAGCAATAACCATGGCTGCGATGATTGAACCAACAAAGGACTCGAAGATATCAGCACCCATTCCCGCAACATCTCCGACATTGTCTCCGACATTGTCTGCAATGACACCTGGGTTGCGTGGATCATCTTCAGGGATTCCAGCCTCGACTTTACCGACTAGGTCAGCTCCTACGTCTGCAGCCTTGGTGTATATTCCACCACCAACGCGTGCGAATAGAGCAATGCTGCTGGCACCCATTCCGAAACCAGCGATATATTGGACGTTGTCTAGGTCCTGTCCTAGCCACACATACATGACCGAAACACCGAGCAGACCTAGCCCGCCTACGGCCAATCCCATGACCGCTCCACCGTTGTATGAGGTCTCAAGTGCCTCAGGCTGACCGCCATTCTTAGCGGCCATAGCGGTACGTCCATTGGCCGAGGTAGCAGCACGCATTCCCGAGAATCCCGCTGCAACACTGGCTCCAGCACCGATGAGGAAGGCAACGGCAGTTTGCCAACCTAAGCCCAGACTTCCACCTGCTGCTAAGGCCGCAGCAACTACTGCGATGAAAATTGCAAGGTATCTATACTCAGCCTTGAGGAAGGCCATAGCACCATCCTGAATCTCTCCAGTAATTCGAGCTACAGTTTCATTTTCTATCTTAATCGAGTTGACCTGCTTGTATAACCAAAAAGCCACAACAAGACCAACTACTGCGGTAGCAATGGCAATGTATCCAAGTTCTACATTCTCTAACATAATAACACCTGTTGCTGGCGGCGACCTGAGATGCTTTCATAAGTGGTTCCATAGCAATAACACAAGAGAATGCGTATTCCTGCGTGATTCAGCGGATTCAACCTTGTTTCATGGCAATATCCGCGAAGTTCTGTAATATGCGATTTCCAGCCAACCTCGAAATCCTTTCATCATCTTCAGAAAATGGCATGTCACCTACGCTCGAAGCATATCTGCATATGTCGGCAGTTGATTCTGGATGAAATTGTAGACCCCAAGTTTGCATCGCTTCTCCATTTTCTGTGTACAGCCGAAATGCAGCATTGGCGGTATGTTCTGCGCTGGACAGCAAACGCGCCCTTTCTGGAATATCGATAACATGATCTTGATGCGTGAAAATCACCTCTACCGGTTCGCTACATCCAGAGAACAGCGGGTCTATTCTCCCTTCTGATGTCAATTGTGCCGTCGAGATGTCATGAAACCCGTTTTCTGCCCGCTCCAACCTTCCTCCAAAGGTCTGGGCCAGCAATTGATGCCCAAAACAGATTCCAAGGGTTGGAACTCCGTATTCCACAGCGCGGCGCACGAATTCACAAGCCCCTCCCATCCATTCTTCTGGCATGGTAAGATTGGAACGTGAACCACTAATCACCAAGGCGCTGATTCCTGAATCGAACCAGGCTTCGACATTTTCAGGCATCGAAACTCTTCGAAATGGGATTCCTTCCCACTCTCCTTCAACTTGCCATCCCTCCAAACTCTCTAACTGGGGGTTCAATGCCAGAATTTCGACATCGCCAAAACCACTTACTGCGGCAGCATTGCCTTGAGGGCCATAAACCGGGCGTTCACACAATAAATCGAGAACCGCAACTCGGACCGGCATGTTAGCATCGTAGTGAATACCGAACATCTTGATTGTGGTAGCAAAGCGACGGTTGAAATGGGATGGACGAGGCGCAAGGATGAGCGAGATGCCGATAACAGCGGAAGAGGTGCTGGCGGAAATCGGTCCAGTACAGGAGATTCTCGATGCTCATGATGGTGTTGTCAACGTCATAGATACCGAAGGAGGCATCATCATGATGGCGCTCGAAGGTGGTTGCGTTGGTTGTTCCTCTACACCAATGACGGCTATGCAGATCTATTACTCACTAAAGAAACTCGACGAAGTCCAAGACGTGGTATTCGTTAACGGAGAATTACCAGAGTTCATGCGCCAATTCATCGACCAAAAGATGGCGGATGAAGATACACAGGGCGAAATCGTGTGAGAAGTTATTCTTGCAAACCTTGTTTTCTCTTCAACTGTCCGGACCAAACTATTTGATTGGGATTTGAAACATACGCACATGGCAGGTTCAACTCCGCCTCCTGCGGTCGTAATAGCAGATGATGCTCAGGACCCTGACTGGAAGAACAACCGTTTCTTGGTTCCAGGAATCCTCCTAGCAGTTGCCGTAGGATTGTATGTTGCAGGACAAAACGTGGTAAGGTCCGGTAGTGAAGAAACTGCAATGATAGGGGTGATATCTACTTGCATTGCAGCACCCACTTGTTTATTCGGTATCATTGGTATGGCTTATGCACTTGGCAAACCAAAGCAGAAGGTTACTTTCTCTGTGGTCATGCAAGACGTTTCCAATCCGATAGTTTCCCGTATGCCAGTATACAATCAATTTCAAGAATCCAAATCTCAGAATTTAGGTAGCCTGATGGTTTCACTTAGCATACTCCTGATTTTCGGGGCAGTTATTCTCGCAATTGTGTCAGTTTTCTCTTCGCTTGGACCAGGGCTAGGTGGATCAGGGGGTTCATGCGACGAATTCTGTGAGGGAACAATGAGTCTGGCATATTACTCATGTTATGGCGGCATCTTATTGTTCGTTGTAGGCCTATTAGCACTGGCTCGCCCTTGGGCTTGGTTCAGAGAAGAAAGTCCCAACGTAGTAGTCATCCCCGCAAACACTCCTCAGCAAGCAGACCTCTCCTCATTCACGGTTGCACAACTCAAAGACCAACTCAAGCAGAAAGGTTTGCCAGTTTCGGGTAAGAAAGATGAGTTGATTCAGCGATTGAAGGGGCGCGTGGAGCCCGCAAAGGAGATTGTGAAAGTCACTGTGTCTTGCGGTGAATGTGGTAAAGGTCTGAAGGTTCCTTCAGATTATGAGGGTCGGATCAAGTGTCCGAAGTGTGGTAGCATTTCCACAGTTTGAATGTGTTATTACATTCCCAAGAAGAAGATCATCACCATGGTGCTAACTCCCAGAACCAGTAGAACCTGAGTAAGCAAAGTAGGGCCTTCCTTGTCACTTTGGGCCAGATCGTTCCACTCTTCTGTCATGGATAACCTATGTCCATGGCAGGTATAACAAATTGTTTCATGCTCTGAGGAGGGCTATTGCCGTTTGTCAGAGTTGCAATAATGCTCGTAGCGGGAGGTGAGTGAATTGTTTGCAATTCACGAACTCCATAACTCAGCATTATTCCTATGCTATGAGCACGAGAACAGTACTCAACAATCAAAGTGCTCGTAGCGGGATTCGAACCCGCGTAATCGCCTCGAAAGGGCGAGATGATGGACCGGGCTACACCATACGAGCAGCAAGCCTTGCGGCAGGAGTCCTACCCATGAAGATTCCTCAGCCTATTCCTCAGAGCCTACCCCTTCTGGAACAAGCCCTTTCCACCAGTTCCAGGCCAATATTGTAAGGCCAATCATTCCGAGAAGAAGAATTCCCATTAGGAATTCATTATCCATGAACCACTCAAATGCCACCAATACCTTGTCTCCATAGAGTCCGATCAGCATGGCCTCTATTCCGAATCTCATTCCTCTGCCAATCAACCCTGCAATGACGAAAGAACGCTTGTCCATTTCACCCATTCCAGCGACCCACCCGAATACCTTGTATGGAATTGGGGATATGGCAGCAATGAAGATTCCAGCCGTTCCATAGCGTTCGGTAAGTGCTTCTAATCGCATGACTGAACCTCGGCTTGCATAACGGTCGAGCAGGTTACGGCCCCACTTCTTGCCAATCCAATAGCCCACTAGGGATCCCGCAACACTAGCGACGGTTACTACCATCCATAGCCATAGTATAAGGCTGGTTTCCCCATCTGCATTGATCAGTTGTGGA
>DAWL01000169.1:0-2352 GCA_002505935.1 Euryarchaeota archaeon UBA226
GCTACTACCAACACCCCAAGCGACAGAATTCAAATCTCCCATGAAATCATCTAGAAGAGCAAACTCGTCATCCTCGTCGGTAAATCGATCTGAAGAACATCTCCAACTATCATCTACATCAGCATACTTGTATGTCTCACCATTATCGTCTTCATGGCCCTCTTCTTCATCGTGACTATCTTCGGAAATCCTGATTTCATATTTCGCGAAATCTATTCCTGTTTCGAGTGTGTAAACTTCATCAGAATCTGCATCGATGTTGTAAGATGCACCATAGGAATCATCCCACTCCCACTCGCTCGCCGACCAATCATCTTCAGGTGAAACAACGTCTCCATCCGAATCCAACAACTGGATATCTGATACATCCAACATATATTCATCAGTATCTGCAAACCTACTGTAATCTGAACTGATACTCAAATGCAAGTTTGCTCCATCATCGTCATAGAAGGATGCATCCAATCCATAGCAGACTTCCTCATTTCTCTTCTCGGCAGAAATCCAATCCACATTTTCTCGAACTCCCTCTCCGTATACTAGACCCGAGAAGGAAGAGAGGTCGATAGAGGCGGGATCAAAGCCTTGACGAGGTGCTGCAAAGGCAAGGATACGCGATGCTGGGTCGCCATTGGAATCAAGGGCGACATTGGTGACCTGCCCTGGTCCAAGAGAACCTGTCAAGTCCAATGCACCGGGGTCAGTCATCAGAACTCCAGCATGTATAGCAACAGGGAACATTTCATTCTCTGAATCAAAGATTGCAACTGCAATCATCGACAAAGGTGCGTTGATTCGCACCTCCTGTGAACGGCTTGTATCTCCATTCTCGAATTCTATCTCCCACTCTTCCGGTTCTGTATCGATATCAATATCTGGGAAGAGTACACCGAAATCTACTGGTGCAATCCCCATCCAAGCCATGTACTCCTGACCATCATCATAAGCAAGACCATCAGAGTTCAGAGTTATGGTTGCAAGACCATTGTTTCCTGAGTCGACAGAATAAACCGGCATGCCTGCAATCGTAGTTTCACTCTCAAGTCCACCCAAAGTTACCGCAGCCTCAGTCACTCCTACCAAGTTGAAACCAATTCCAGTCATTGTCTCACCATCAGCGCGAGTAACCTTTGACTGCACAATACTGGTGTATACTCCAGGTATGGTAGGGGTAATCGTCATGCTTGCTGCACCATCTGCATTAGAAGTGTAGATTTCTTCTTTCATGACCTCAACTGGGCCTTCAGAGATGAATGTGTCAATCATTGCGGGTGAAGGCGTTGATTCATAGTCCTCATCGAGGTAACAATTTCCACCTTGGTAATCCCAACTTCCGTAATATCCGCCATCTTCCTCTTCCCAACCATCTTCCCAGAGTCCAGTTTCTCCATCATCGCTTTTCTGGTAGTTGTACTCATGTGAAACGGTAGCATCATTATCTCCCTTGAATTCAACAGTTATGGTATACTGGCCATCTTGTGCATAATCGTGACTTCTGCCACCTTGGTCAATATCACCCTGCGTATTATCCAACTGATCAGTTTGTCCATCGCCCCAATCGATTTCCAGCGAAACTAGTTCAGGCTTGTCAAATGAAGTGCTATCATCCAACCAGAATTCTTGATAATTCCAATTGATTCCTATATCATCTCCACTCCAAGTGTTTGCTTCGGTTCTAGCACAACCTAGGCTTCCAGGCAAAGGAATTTGCTGCATTACTCTGAATTCCAAACCATCGGTAGTTACTCCCTCGGTAACCACCTCTACTAGACCGCGGTCTGGATAAGGCAATTGAGAACTGGCGTCCCAGAGTGAGCCCTGTCCTGCAATCTCGATATCTTCCTCAAGATAGATTGCCTGTGGATCCTCGCGTCCTTCTTCATCCTCGTCATCATCCCAGGTGCCCATGCTTTGAATTATTGCGGAAATGTCTCCATCGAGATTTCCTCCCATATATCGACCCTGCAAAGTTGAAGGCGACTCTACGGTCAAATCGACCTCGCCTGGTTCAAAGGAGTCCTCCAAATCATCTAGAGTCTGCGGAGATGCGCGAACAACTGCAATGTCAACCTCGGCTCCTTGAACTGGTCCTGCTGCATCGTAAGTCAGAGTTTCAACATTGTATGACGAAGATACCTTGACCGTCTCATCCTGTTCTACAAGAACACCCAACGCAGAGACCATGAAAATCTCATCGTTATTCTCCCAAAGCATCGATTCAAGCATCGAAGGTAGCATATTCTTTATTCGCATCTCTGCATTGTCAACATTCGAAGAATCATAATTCTTCATAGGCTCAGATAGAGTCCACTCTGCATCCTTAATCGAAGGAGTGGTCAAGCGACCGATATA
>DAWL01000169.1:2720-8794 GCA_002505935.1 Euryarchaeota archaeon UBA226
CCGTCGCTCATGCTAATCGAGAACTTATCTGGCTTATCTTCATCATCGATATCACCCCAGAATTGCAACGTGATTTCGAGGTCGAGAACGAATCGGTCGTACTTGGATGTGACAATATCATCAAAGTTGAATTCTATCGAATCGGAACTTCCCCATTGGCGACCGTCTTCATCATCTTCTTCATCCCCGTAGTCAGGCCAATATGCCCAGTCATCTCCGAACGATGCATCTTCAATCCACTCTCCGAATGCTTCCAATGCTGGAATCAAATCACTATCTTCAATTTTGCCAGCAGCATCAAGAACATGACCAAGAATATCTTCTGGTAAGGAATTGAAATTGTCGAAGGCGTCATTGACCCAGTTGTTCCCACTGGCCATCTGTGCGGTCCAAGCCTGTCCTTCTGGAGTTTCCAAGAGTTTCTCATACTGCCAGATGATGTTGTCAGGTATGTCATCCCCATTGGTATCCTGCATATCCGTTTCTCCATCTAGATACTCCGCCATCTCAGCCCAGCGAACCAACAACTTTTGGAAACCCGTCATCGAATCGAAATCCCCTTCCATCAATGGAGTAACATAGGCTTCCAAGGCATTGGCTATTGCCTCTGGATGAATCGAGACCGATAGCAGAGCGATGTTGTGCATGATCGTCTGAATCGACTCGAATGGCTTGCGGTTGTTCAGTAGGTCATCGAGTGCATTTTCCATAGCATTCCACTCATCGCTTCCCAACATAGCATTGTAAGCAGCCTCGAAATCTCCAGTTCCTTCGAAGCGGGTGAAGTTCTCAATTGGGTCAAAGGCTTGTAGATATTCTACGACCTCATCGAAATCGTCGAAACTGCGAGGCAATGGGAAATCATGTAGATAGGTCAACAACCCTTGAACAAGTGCTACAGACGCATCTGCATCGTCTGAATCAAGGAAATCTATCAATGCCTCAAGGAAATTTGCTCCAGCACTCATGTCATATTGATCATGACCAGCTGAGATCATCCCATCCCACAGAGATTGTGCATCTCCTTCGCTGGCAGTATCAACAAAGTTAGACCAGCCTCCATGGTTGTCGACAATCAATTTCAAAGATTCGAACTCCCATGAAATGTCATCAGCAGGGCTTATTTCTTGCCAAGTATCATCCAACGCTACGAATACTTTCTCGACTTCATTGCGCAATACATTGGATAATTGCGTTGCATCATCAACTGCCCTCAGGCAACATCCATCCTCAGCGATGATTCGGGCACCATAAACTCCTCCAAGAGCATTCACTGGAATAGTATAGACTCCATCCCAAGTCATAGTGTTCGCATCTTCTTCATGAGCCCCTGAACGCTGCAAAGAAACCATATCGATTACGGTTCCATCCTGAGGAATGCTGACTGAATCGATTATTTCCACAGGATCGATATCATATTTCAGAATCTCCGCAGTTACCAGTGTGCTATCGCTATGTCCTCTAGTCAAAGCGGATATCTCCACTTCTGAACCAACACTAGCGAACTTGGTCACCACGTATCCATCTACACTCAAATATTCATTTCCATTAGTATCGTTAGGAGCAGGAATCTCGGCGACTCCAACCGAGAGGGACATGCTCAACATCAACAAAACTGCAATAATCGCACCGCGCTTCATGCTTTACCCTCAAAGAACTGCTATGTATGCCTATCGCCAACATAATTCAGAAAAAAAAACTCAGATTCAGCCCTACGGGCTGTCAATTTACAATTGAAGATGAATAGCAGATTTCAACTCGCCATTCTTTCCTATGATGTTTGCACAAGTGCCATCAGAATACTCTAACTCACTCCAAACGCCATCTTGAACAGCCAACGACATTCCACTAAGTCCCATTCCTTCGAACAAACTCAATACTGGAGATATCGAAACACCTCCCTCACCTTCGATACCCCATGCCTTCATCGAATCAATCTCATCGACCTCAATGAGGCAAGTCATTTGCTCGACTTGTGGTTCTTCTTCAAGGCCCAAGACCTGTCTGAAAGTGTCAAACCTCTGTGGTTCATCAGTTCCGTTGTATGTGTAATTTGAAGATACCCAGCCACTCTCTTGTTGCACCTTCACCGGCTTCCTAACTTCTACCAATTCAGATATCAGATCGATATGCGAAGAAGAATCTCGATTGCAAGCGTGAGCCTGAGGGAGGCAGCCTTGAATTTTCAACAAGTCTTGTGATAGAGTTTCAACCAAAATCCATGGCCCTGTTCTAGTTTCCATTCCCCTATCGGTTGAAAGAAAAGACGCTTGATAACCCCCTGGACTCCAACGCGCAGGTTCATGCAATTGCAATATCTGTAGATTCACCGATTCTCCCCCTGCCATCCAAGCAATACTCAACCACTCCCTGTATACCATATCTTCAGAGATGAATTCCTGCAAGTGGATAATCTCAACTTTAGCCTCAACTCTTCCCATACCCCCTGGGCCACCAGTGATTTCAGTAATCAGAATTGTACCATTCAATCGAACTCCTTCTGGAGAAGATTGGCAATCTTCGCAATTTGTACTAACAACCTTCTGAACATCCAGTTCCAATGACAGCAATGCCCCAGGATTGTATTCTTGCAACCCTACAGCGTCCATTGAGGAGCGGGTTGCAAGTTCTATTGTTCCCGAGATGTGTGAAACTTCCATCTCAACTTCTTCCGCATTCGAATAATCAAAACTGAGAAATAATGTGGAGGATGCAACCAAAATTAGTACCGCTGTTTCAAAGATTCGACGGGATGAAATCTGTCGGCCCACAAACTTGCCAAGTGATATTGTTTCAAGATTCTATCCCGCAACTGTAGGCGTTGATAGCAATTCGATTAATCCTAAACAACATCGCCATTGATGGAGTCCGGATTATCATCCAATGGACCCCATGGGGTTCTGGTTCTATTCAAACCAATTCGCTTGAAGTAAAGGAATCGCAGATTCTTCCAGCCATCTCCCCAAGTGTGAATGACCGCTTCTCCCACTCGCTCTCGATAAGGTACTGCAACTTCGATGGCCTTCTTCTTGCCCAATACCTTGCGTGCTAGAATCTTCATCTCTTGGGATAGCGGCATTCCATCGTTGGTAGGACGCATCTTCGGATTATCCATTATCGACTTGCGAAATACCCACATTCCTGATTGTGAATCCTTGATTCCATACCAGTAAAGCATTCTTGCAGTGAAAGATAGAACCCAATTTCCAAAGCCATGCAATCCTGACATGGAACCCTCCTCGGCCTTGGTCAATCGGTCACAGGTGATGAAATCTAGATCCTCCTCGATAAGTCTGGTCACCAAGGCTGGAACTTCTTCAGCGGGGTATGTACAATCCGCATCCATAGTCACGATGTAATCTCCCTTGGCAATGGCAAATCCAGTTCGGTATGCTCTACCATATCCCTTACGTGGTTCAACGTGTACCCTCGCACCCTTCTCCAAAGCAATTTCTCGGGTCTTGTCCTTGGACTGACCGTCCACGATTAGAATTTCTAACTCCTCACACCAACCAGTAGGAATCGAATCGATGGTCAAACCGACCGCGGCCTCCTCATTGTATGTAGGAAGAATGACGGTCACCGAGATTGGTAGGACTTCAGCCATAGCAACGACACGGCCAGCCGGCAGGGGTCTTTCAAACCTCCCAATCGCTGAATTGATTCAATTTCCGAATCAATACCTCGCAATCCACTCTTGCCAATCGTTGAAATCATGTTCCACGTCCCATCGGGCGGACAACATGCACGTTGCGCTGATTTCGGGTGAGTATCCCCCACGCTGGGGAGGAATCGGTAGTGTCTCCTATCACCTTGCAGGACAATTGGCGAAAAGAGGACACAAAGTGACCGTCATTACCCGCCGAAACAGGGCCAGCAAAGCCCCAGTTCAACAAGGCGTTGATGTGATTGAGGTAGGGTGGGCTCCAATTCCAATGCAATTCACCCGTTCCTACGGAAGAAAGGCTCTCAAAGCACTCAAGGAACTGCATCGCAAACAAAGAGTGGATGTGGTACATCTACTGTTACCATTGGTCTCTTGGAACAGAGCGCAATACAGGAAAGTTGTACGAGAAGTGGCTCCAGTCATATCCAGTCTGAACGGGTCTTGGCTTGGTGAACGAGAGGGAATGAAGTTGGCAGCGCGCCACCGCGAGGCTGCCACCTGGAAGAATCCAAATGATCTGGCCATCCTACTCAGTGGCGGATGGTTTTCAAGATTTGAACGTGCAGGTATTCATGAAAGCAACCTTTGCGTTGCAATCTCGCAATCAACCAAAGAGGAATTCATCAAACGATATCGTCCGCCAAAAGATTGGCGTTGTGAAGTCATACTATGGGGAATCGACGAGGAGGTATTCCATCCTCTAGACAGGGATAATGAGGAGATGCAATTACAACACGAAGAAATTCGCAGGAAATATGGAGCCGATGATGAGGCTGCCTTATCTGGAGAGCCGGATACCAAGACTCCTTTGTTGCTAGCAGTAGGAAGGTTGGTTGCGCGCAAGGGGTATCGTTCACTATTGAAGGCCATGCCAGCGATTCTAGAAAAGAATCCGAGCGCCAAACTAGTCATCGTTGGTAGAGGACACATGCGCAAGACTTTGCTCAAACAAGCAAAGAGTCTAGGAATTTCAGAATCTGTATTCATAGAATCAAGTCTTTCCTTTGAAGAATTGGCACAACTGTATCGTAGCTGTGACCTAGTCATCTATCCCTCGTACTACGAAGGTCAAGGTTTGATTCCTCTAGAGGCTATGGCGAGTGGCAGTGCGGTTGTCACGGTTGATCACGGCCCACTTCCCGAGATGGTTGATTCGAGTGTTGGTTCCCTATTCAAGATGGGAGACTCCGATGACCTTGCGGCCAAAGTCAACGAAGAACTCGGAGAATCCCAACTAAGGAGAGTCAAGGGATTATCCGGCCGAGATAAGGTTCTCGGATTGTTCACGCATAGCCATACTGCTAGCGCTTACGAAAAATTGTACGAAGAAATACGCTCATAATTCATGACGCAAATGTTGGCGTATTCTCCCAGCCAAAGCAGGGCCGATTCCTGGTACTTGTTGCAATTGTTCTCGACTGGCATGAACAATCTCCTTGCGGCCACCGAAATATCGAATCAAAGCCTGCAATTTCTTAGCGCCTAAACCTTCAATCTCCTCCAATGGATCCTTCAAACTTCGTTTGGACCTGCGCTTCCTATGGTAAGAATTGACGAAGCGGTGGGCCTCATCTCTAGCGTGTACTATGACGCGCCCCATCCTATCGAGAATCATTGGGTCTGCGCTGCGCCTATGCAAAGTCTCCTCACGCTTAGCCAATGCAGCCAAGTGAAACCTATCCCCTACTCCATGTTCTTGTAGCATGGAATCGATGTATGAAAGGTGAGTCTGACCCCCATCTAGCAATAACAAATCTGGCCATTCTTCCTGTCGTTTCAACCAACGTTCTACAACTTCTGTCATCATTCGTAAGTCATCTTTTACATCCTGTTTGACAATGAATGTTCGATATTCCTTCTTGCTAGGTCTTCCATTGCGCAGAACAACGCAAGCGCCGACCTTCTCATCTCCCTGTAATTGTGCCATATCGAAACAGACGATGTGGTCGAGACTCTCAAGGCCCAACAGGGCTGCTCCATCATCTGCTGATCTTTGTTCAAGGCTTCCTGATTGCCTTGTACTTCGCTTGTCGATTTGTACTTCTGCATTCTGATCGGCTAACTTACGCAGAGTAGCCAAGTCTCCGCGGTGCGGCACTCTTACCTCTACTGAGGAGCCTCTTCTTTCATGTAACCAAGCCGAAACTGAATCCACCATCGGGGTAGGGGAAAGAATGAGTGCAGGAGGCATTCTATCTGCATAATGCTCGGAAACGAATCTTGCTACAGTCTGTCCGATATCACCACGATGGACCAAGGCCCAAGACTCCTTGGATTGGACAATGCCATCTTTTGCATGCAGAACCACGACCATCGACAAATCACCCCTACTGGCGAATCCAATGGCATCACAATCTCGGTAAAAGCGGCTACTGATAACTTGTTGAGACTGGGTCTTCCGTACCGC
>DAWL01000169.1:9180-15944 GCA_002505935.1 Euryarchaeota archaeon UBA226
AGTTCTGCGAGTAACTCCTTTGCTTGCCCATCGAGAACCTTGGCACTGGCGTCGACTTTTGCTTGATAGCCAGAAGTATCGATACATGGCGCAGCACAAAGGCCGATGTGCATGGATAGGCAACCTTGCGGTAGTAATTCCTTGCAATCTCTGATACCAAATTGACGGCGAAGTAATTGCACCATCCTCTTTGCCGCTCCTGCATCTGGAAAAGGGCCCCAACGCCTACTTTGCGAAGGCGGGTTACGGGTGTACATTATGCGAGGCACGTCTTCATCAGTCAATACTAGAAATGGGAAGGACTTGTCATCCTTAAGCATCGAATTGTAGCGCGGTTTGTGTTCACGAATCAATTGTCTCTCCAATACCAAAGCCTCGCTCGGGTTGTTGGTAACGATGAATGAAACATCATCTGCCGATTTGATGAGTTCAGGTATCATCTGGCGATCAGGATTGTTCGAGAAGTAAGAGCGAACTCTGGACCTCAAATCGGTTGCTTTACCGACATAGAGCACCCTGCCATCGTCTGTTTTGAACAGGTAGACCCCAGGTGAACGCGGTAAATCCACGCTACTTGCTGCTACTGGCACATACAGACGTGAAGGGTGAACCACAAAGAACCATGGCTTCACACGATGTTCATGCTCAGCCCCTCCCAGAGCAGAATCTTGCGCTGGCTCGGCAAATTCTCCTCCTCTCTGGAAGATGCTTGGGATGTTCCAAGAGAACTGTCACTTCCCGGCCTCTCCGAATCGTTAGGAGTGGTGCGTTCGGCCTTACACGCACCCTTGAACGTTCTAATGGAAAACGACCTGATTATCTGCCGCCTTGCACACGTAGTTGGAGGAGGTTCTCGCCGAAGAAATGTCTACCACATTACACTTGAAGGGCGTAAAGTCCTAGAAGACCTACCCGAAGAATCGAGAGAAGAAACTCCTCGGAAAGGAAGGCTCAAAGGAGAATATCCCGAATCTACCGAACTAAAAGGAAGAGACGAGATTATCGAAAAAATCCTAGATGCTGAATATGACTCCTTCACTCTAGTTGGAATCCCCGGCATCGGTAAGACGGTATTGGCAAGGCATCTCGCATCGATTTTCGCAGAAAGAAAAATCTCCACTAGATGGGCAAGAGTCACATCATTCGATGATGCGAACAGCATCGGGCGGCGATTGATGGAAGGGGCGGAAGTTCCTGAAGACCCGAAGGCATTGGCCAGTTTGTTGAACAGTCGCTGCGGGCAAGAAATCCTAGTTTTTGACGATGTGCAAGATGTGCACGAAAGGCATAGTTCGGGCGTCGAGAAATTGTTTGCTATCCTACAGAGTAAAGGACAGAAAATGATCTTGATTTCCCGCGCACCAGCGAAATTTGAGATTGGAGAAGTAGTCAGTCTCGAAGAAGTAAGCGATGATGCGGCCATGCAGATTCTCGGAGAAGATATTGATGAAGAAATTCGAAAGACTGCGGTTGAGCATATCGGAGGCCACCCACTTGCATTGCACATGTGGAATCCTGAACAGCCGCTGGCCGGTGCTCACATCAGGAGATATGTCGAAGAGACTGTGCTAACCTGTTTACCTGAATTTTCCCTTCCAACTCTTGACGAAGTTGCAGTACTGCCTCGGCCGATAGATCTCAAGCACCTCTCCGAAAACGACGGGATCGGTGTTCTGGATGACCACGCACTACTCCGCTGGTCAAAGGATAGTAGAGTGGAGTTGCAGCATTTAGTTCGAAATGTAAGAAGAGAAACTTGGAGCGAAGATGAAGCGCGAAAGATACATGCACGCGCTGTAGAAATATGGTCCAAGATAGAAGGTGAAGATGCTCGCCTCATCGAATTCCATATGCGCAACAATGCAGCCGATGAAGACATCGAAAGTTTCCTTGAATTGTATTCCGAGACATTGTTACAACATGACAGTGCAGCCATGGCATCTCTGGTCGACGATGCATGTAACATCTGGCCAGATGCCAAAGAGTTGAGAAGATTGGCTGTACATACTGCTCTAGAAAGAGGAGAGCATGAACTTGCCAAGAATGAGTTACAGGAAATGGAGGATGCACCGACCGAATTATTGGCAAGAGTAGCAAGGCAAAATGGACGTCAGAACGAAGCAGACGAACATATGGCACAAGCGATGGCACAGGCAGTAGGATTGGACAAAGTGAAATTGCAGATTGCAGAAGCAAGTCGTATCCTCGAAGATGCCTTGCCAGATGCAGACTCAATCGCTAGCGAATCTGCTGCTAAACTTATGTCCGAAATTGCTCTCAATGAACTCGATACTGAAGAGAGAAGGCGAAGCCTTGTTGCCATGGCAAGTGTGAATCATTGGATTGCACTAAATGAAGAACGTCCAGAAGATGCAAACAAGATTCGCGGGGAACTTGCTGCAATCGCCGGAGAAAATGATCATGTTGTAATCGATTTGAAGGCACGCGCGGCAATACGTTTCGAAGGCAGCACCACATTCCCATCTAGCAACAATCTATTGCGAGAAACTTCGTTGCGTCTAATGAGCATTACAAACTTGGACGACCAAAGAAAACGCAAAACTCTGCAAGAAATTCAGATTCGGGAATTATGTAGCAGTAGAATGGGGCGTAGATTGGCTGCAATAACTTGGTTCTGGAAAGGTGTTTTGGAAATGGAAGAGAAATTGACTTGCTGGAGAGAAGCAATCCACTTGTATACCGCAGCTGAATGCACAAAAGCCGCAAAAGAACTGACAATGCGTATGCACGCTCTTCTCAGATGAGAGCGCTCAATTTGTGGTTTGAATCGCTTCACTTGTTCCATGATGCGTCGCTGAAGAAATCGTCTCCACCCATGTTTCCACCAAAGCCAGCACCTGGACTTGGTGGAGCGCCCGTTGGATCATCTCCCCATCCGCCCATGGCTGCGAACTGTCGTTCGGATATCTTTGAACGATTCTTGTTGGCGAACTCATTCTCTAACTTGTCGAGTTTCTTTGCTCTCTTACGCTTTCTACGTCGCCACCACAGGCCCATCATTCCAAGGCTGACTGCTCCATAGCCCCACATCTCCTGCATCAAGAAAGCCCAGCCAATGACGAATGATATCGATAGGGTGTCCGTCTGACCTGCTTCTGGCAAGGTGTAAGACACTCTTTGACGCCCATCGCTTTCGATAATCTCGCTTCGACCATTTGCAGATTCAAAGGTACCGAATTCCAATCCTGCTGGTAGAATCAACGAAAATGAAATCGCTGGAATAATGTCGCTAGCATCTTCACCGAAATCCATTCCTTCCATCGGTATCTCGAATGGAACTCCTCCATCATCGATGACGAATCCACTGCTATCGGTTTTTACATTAGCAGCAAAACCATTGTCTCCAAGAATCTTGGTGAATCCCTCAAAGAATGGCATCAATGGAGAATGCATTGAAGCGGTAGTCAGAGACATATCGCTACCACCTTCCCATGCAGCAGTCAAGGAAGTTGTCTTGATTTCTATTGAGACTTCCAACGGCGTACTATCTCCTACACTTGTGCTCTCAGGTGGGTCTAGGTTAGATACCGTGGTTACCACTTCTATCTGAGACAAATCGATTTTGTTTCCACTCTCCCTAGTAGCCTCAACACCTGCTTCATGAATTGCATCGGTGAGAACACCACCCAAACTATCGCCGAAATTGATGAGACCTTGGCGCGTGAAAACGATACTCAAATCTTCATCCATCATCGGAACCGTGGTGTTGAATGGTTCATTCATCCTACCCCCGATATCGATTATCAAACGAATGAGGTCGGCGGGAACCACTGGCATATCCAGAGAAGCATCCTCATTCGACAAGGCATCTCGTCCAATTTCAGGCAAGCCCATTCTGTAGAGTCTGAAAGTAGCACTACCACTGAATTCCAATTCTGCTGACTGGCTCCATTCATACAGCGCGAATTTCGAGATGTCCAATTCCACCTCGAATGTGGCGCAGGTCTGTTGATTAGCCTGACAGACAGTTTCTTCTCCATCCATTATCGGCTTTCTCCAATCATATGGATTAGTTCCTGCAATTCCTAAGACTGCACTATTCTCGGAGAATACTACTTCTCCTGTTCCATCAGGAGTGTCAACCCAATCAGGAAGGATTAGTTTGACCTCGACATTGGTTGGTGGCAGATTATCTGGAATCATGTCAGTTACGAAACTCGCACCCATATCCGTCTCGATTGATAGCCCCGCGTTGAGAATAGTTTGCAAATCCGCATTCGTGATGACATCTAGATCGAATTTGGTATCCTCTAATGGAATGTAACTCTTGGCTAATTCAAGAAGACTGAATTCGAAACTATTACTGCTAGACTCCAACAATACAGGATAGGTTCCTGACATAGCGTTCTGCCCTTGCACACAATACCTGTCGTGATCATCTGAAGGAGGGCTTGCCTCACCACATGTGGACCCTGCGATATGATGGAAATTCAAACCTCCAACGCCAGCAATGGTTCGCCATTCAGGGGTATCCATCTGGACCTTGCCCTCTCCTACTATGGTACTGATACCATCCGCAATAGCGTCAACAGGGAAGTTGTCTGTGAAATTACTCATATCGACCAAACCATTGGCCTCTGCCATACGTATTCCATCTGCAGTAACCCAAGGTATTGTTGCTCCAGAACTATTGTCCACCATACTGATGCCCCAATCTTGCATAGTTTGAGAATCGATATACATCAATTCAATCGAAACATCGAGAGAGGCCGCAGCCTCATTTGACATATCGAGAACTACAGAGATATCCACTGCTGTATCATTCTCAGTATCGATTTCTACCGGAATCGTTGATGTTGTTCTTCTAGCGATTGACAGAGTAACCTCTTCTTCCAAAGTAGAATCATTGTTTGTCGCCGCCCTGTTGTCAATAGTCCACCTACCGACATCGTACGAATATGCTCCGTCGGAACGAGATTGTAGTGAACCAGGTGCATTTGCTGTTCCCGTGACTCCATTGATAGTTGCATAGGAAGGTGGTTCAATCTCGAAGATGTTCTTGTGTCCTACCATTCCAAAGATGGTGAATGGAGTGGAAATCTCAGAACCCATGGTCAATAGACCCTGATAGGACCTCTCTAGATCCAAATCAGCAGAATCAGCCAATTGGAACTTGGTAGTAGCCAAATCGATAGTTGCCGAAATGGAGATGCAAATTGGTGGGTTGTATGGGTCCTCAGCATATGCCCCCTCACCAATAGCATCGGTACTACTGTCCTGTGAACAGTGATCCGAAGAACCAACACTGCCGCGCTCAAGATAATCCACATTCAGGGAGACAACATCACCAAAACCACTGTCCAGCAAGTCGCTTACTGCGGATTCAGTTTGGTTGAGAATCATCTCGTCAACAGTCTGTCCACCGACACTGAAAGTTGAATCTCCGAAGAAATTCCTCAGATAATCTGCAGGTAATCCATTCTCACTGAATTGATCTGCAGCCTCTGCAGGCAATCCCGGGAATAGAGTGTTCAAACCACCCACCTTGGAATCGTTGAATTCGTGCATAGCCCACTCCATGGACAAACCGATTTGGGAAGTGCTGATCATTTCGAATGTATATTCACCCTCAATCCACTCTTTTGCGACTGGCGTCATATCTGTAGAAGGATTCAATTGATCGCATTCTCCACCATTAGTAGCGGCACAGATATCCCCGAAGGAAAAACTCCTTGCAGAGGTTTCAGCCTCTTCTTCTGACCCTAGTGAAATGCCCATGAATTGCATCGAAAGCATCAGAATGATGACTACCAAGATTGTTTTGCGGCCGCAGGATTGACTCTCGCCCATGTTCTCCCCGAAGGGGAGGACCCACTCCTGCCATATAACAGACTATCCGACGCCTGTTGCATGGCGGATGGTGAATCATTGAGTAGAATTGCACTCATCGTGCCGTCAGAAAGGGCTGAAGAAGCGCGTATTTTGGCTTCTGAAGCGGGTTTGCTCGATAACTCAGTGCACCCATTGAGACTAGAAGGCGAAATCGCTTGGCCATTACTTTCGGAAATTGACTGCAACTATGGCCGAACCCAAATAATGCAATTCGATTCTAGAGAGAAGATTGACCCACATGCACGTCTTGCAGAGGCTTTGCAAGGGATGACTCCACCTAGCCGTTGGCAGATTCTCGAGGATTTGGTACTACTACCACAAGACTCGTTACCTGATGGTAATGGAGACACATGGCAAGCAGTCGCCAAAGCCCTGAATTGCAGACGGGTTGCAAGACAGGCAGAAGTTGATCCCGGACCTATGCGTAGCAGTAGAATTGAGATGTTATTGGGAAATTATGGATGGGTAAATCATCAAGAAAACGGAATCAGATATGTCTTCGATGCAAGTAAAGTCATGTTCAGTAGTGGTAACATAACCGAACGCAGGCGAATGGGAGAAGTAGATGCAGCGGGAGAAGTTGTCGTAGATCTCTACGCAGGCATAGGCTACTACACCTTACCACTAATCTGTAATGCCGGAGTATCAAAAGTCCATGCTTGTGAAATGAATCCGCACAGTATCGATGCTTTGACCAAGGGATTGATTGCCAACATGGTGGGTGACAGATGTTTGATTCATAGAGGCGATAATCAAGAGACTGCACCGATGCTCAAAGATTGTGCTGACAGAGTTATTCTCGGTCTGTTGCCTTCTTCAAAAAAGGCCTGGCCATTGGCGGTGAACTGTCTAAAACAGGAAGGTGGAATCCTGCATGTCCACATGAATTCTGACGTTGATTCTCTAAATGA
>DAWL01000139.1 GCA_002505935.1 Euryarchaeota archaeon UBA226
AAGAAGAGAATCTCAAAGACTCTGGCGAATCCATCTACCTTGAGCAGAACCGTCATGTCACTTGCATCGCCAAAGAACAGAATCCAACGCTGTCCATCCTTGAATTGACTTAGTAGAGCAAGGAAGGTTGCAATCATCAGCGTACAAATCGAAATCATTGCCGGTAATCGCGCATCTCTGGTGAAATTGAACCTCTCGCCGCCGAAAAACCATGGTACCTTGATCTTAGTCAATGGCAAACGGAAGGTTGCGCGACCTAAGTTAGGGATGATAATCAATGCAAGGATACCGAGCAGCATAACGAACTCAGGCAACAATACGGTCAACGTAGTGGTGCTGCTGAACAACTCGTGCCAATTTGCTGCGCCACTCATTTCAGGCACCTCCTGCAACAAGTCGTAGCAATCCACCCATGTGCTGATAGAAGTGAGCATCAGCATAAGATGACATCATTCCCCAGATAATCCAAGGCAGAACTCCAAAGAGCACTATGAGAAGTGCCATCAGAATGTTTCCAACATTCTCCCATGGTGAGATATCGCGAGGGCTATCATCGCCCATTGTATCTGGAAGGACGACTTCTCCATCTCCTTCGAAGATGGTACGCTGCATCGACCAAAGGTAGTAGGCTGCGGTAATTACCAGTGTCAAAGCAGGCAACAGTACCAACCAACCATATTCCATCCAGAAGGCGACTAATACCGCTACTTCAGCGACGAAACCAGCCAACAATGGCAATCCAAGGCTAGCCATCCAAGCGAACATCATGTAGACTCCCATGTAGGGACTGGTCTTGGCAACACCTCGCAGTGAACCTATTTCCAAAGTATGGTAATGATGCTTGAAGGAACCACAGACTGCGAATAACATCGGTGAAATGATTCCGTGAGCGAACATCATGAAGATGGCTCCGGCAAAACCGAGTGGCTGCATACTAGCGATTCCCAGCAGAACGATACCCATGTGCGATACCGAGGAATATGCAACCATGCGTTTGAGATTGATCTGTCCAAGACATACCATCGCACCGTAAACAAGACTGATCATACCGATTATCATCAACCAGTCTTGATACTCTGCCAAAGCATGTGGGAACAAAGTCATCGGTAGGCGGAAGAGGCCGTATGCACCCATCTTCAGCATGACACCAGCCAATACCATGGAGCCAGCCGTAGGCGCCTGAACGTGAGCATCAGGCAACCAAGTATGGAACGGTACAGCAGGCAACTTGACGATGAAGGCTAGAACCATCATCAGGAAGAGAGCATTCTGCATACTCGACCCCAACCACGTATTTCCAGAATTAGCAGCCATCTGAGCGCTACTGGTCATCTCAACCATGCTGAAGGTACGTCCTGTCAGAACTCCCTTGTCGATGAGATACTGACTTGGATTCTGTAGGAAGTATAGGGTCACTATAGCCAACAACAAAACCAACGAAGCGGTGAATGTGTAGATGAAGAATTTCTGAGCAGCATAGCGACGATCCTTTCCACCCCACTTGAGAATCAAGAAGAACATCGGAATCAATGTCAACTCCCAGAATACGTAGAACATGAATAGGTCAAGAGCGACGAAGACTCCAATCAAAGCGCCCTCCATCATCAGTAGCAAGGGGTGATGGTACCAGCTACTCTTCTCATCCCAAGTGCTAATCATGGTTATTGGAATGATTAGTGTAGTCAACCACAACATAGGGAAGGATAAGCCGTCTAGTCCGACATGCCAAGAAATACCAAGACTGTTAATCCAAGTATACTCGTGATCGATTCTGTATTCATTCAACTTGATGTTGGTCCAATCGATGGAACCAATCCAACCAAAGAATAGTGCAGTACTGATAACCAGAATGAATAGTGAGAAACCAAGGCTTGCAGCCTTGACTGGGAAAGCCATACGCTCCTTCATTCCACGAGGCTGTTGACTTGCCAAAGCCAGCAGAATCAACGAACCAAGTATTGGGAAGGCAATCATCGGGATGGTTATCCAATCGATGTCACCTACTGCATCCTCGAAGAACATCGGGAAGGCGAGGAGGAAAGCACCAGCAAGAACAACTAGAGTTGCAACAACGGTGAACTCCTTCTCAAAGACAGCCTTGCGGGAACGAGTTTCTGACATCAGATCAACCCCCAGATAAGCAAGAACAAGGCCAATGTTCCAAGAGCAGCCATCATAATGTAATCACGGGCGCTTCCAGTGGTCAATTGCCTGATTCCCTTGGAGGCTTCCTGACTGCCGCTCTCTATTCCCTTGATGGCTCCGTCGATGATGCGCTTGTCAAACCAAGCCGCAGCGAGTGCAAATGGTACAACCAGTTTGAGCATCAGGTTGTCATACCACTCGTCAAAGTATAGTCGACGCTTGAGAGCATTAGAAATTCCAGAATCGGACCAGGCTGAATTATCGAAGTTGTACTTGCGCCTGATTTTTCCACTCAATGAAACAAGCCAAGATATTGACCAATGTGCCTTCTCTCCCTTGGCTAGACTTCCTCCGTGCAAAGCCATTGCATAGAATGGTCCAACAAGCATGGATAGACCGATGGTAATCCAAGTTATCATGAACAGATACGGATCGCTATGGCCATCACTTCCTACTGCGAGGAATGCGTGCATAATCTCATGCATCAGATGGCTAGGTAGATGTCCTAGACTGAGATGATTGGCATTGTCTCCAATCCAACCAGCGAAACCTAATCCAGCAAAGAGAATAGCAGCTAATGTCATTCCAGTCAATGCAACTAATGGAATCGGGATGAATGGAGTCTGCTCATGAACTCCTGCTGCAACTGGAGTCTTTGGCTTGCCTGCAAAGGTCATGAACCACATTCTACTCATGTAGAAGCCTGTCATTCCTGCAGTGATCAGTACCAACAGTGCTGGGATGATGAACAAGCCACCACCGTCCTGCAATACAGCCTTCCATGTGGAACCGACAATTCCTTCCTTTGACCAGAAACCACCGATGAGTGGGATTCCAATAATCGAAGCAGAACCTGCAGCCATTGCAATCGCAGTTATTGGCATCTTGGAAGCCAGTCCACCCATGTTTGTCATGTCCTGACAATCGAAATGGTCCTCTCCGTGGTCATCGTGGTCATCATGATCATCACCGTGATGGGCCAACTCATGGTGCGCATGATGCATCTCATGAATGACGCTACCACTAGCCATGAACAGCATTCCCTTGGCCATGGCGTGATTGAATAGATGGAACAATGAGGCTCCAAAGGCGAAGGCGGCCAATTCTGTGTAGCCCTTGTTGACAAACCACAGAGCAGCACCCAAACCTGTGAAGATGTAGGCTAACTGGCTCATCGTAGAATAAGCGAGTACCTTCTTGATATCATCTTGAACAAAGGCGATAGCCGCAGCCATACAAGCCGTTATTCCTCCAATCATGGCGATGAGCAAAGCAACATCAGTGAATTCTCCTGCAACAGCAGGGGCGCTGAAGAATGGATACATTCGAGCCACTAGATAGAGACCTGCGTTGACCATGGTAGCAGCGTGAATCAATGCTGAAACTGGTGTTGGACCTTCCATCGCATCCGGTAGCCAAACATGCAACGGGAACTGTGCAGACTTACCGACTGCTCCAATGAACATCAATAGGAGCATGGCCTTAATCAATCCTGCATCGGCTGCTCCGATGTTGCTAGCATCGAAGACAACGGCGAAATCCCAGGAGCCGAAGACTGCGTGCATAATCAGTAGACCAACGAAGAGGAATACATCTCCAACTCTGGTGGTCAAGAAAGCCTTCTTGGCAGCATAGGCCGCACTTGGCCTCTCATAATAGAAGCCGATGAGAAGATAGGAACACAATCCCATTATCTCCCAGAAGATGAACAGCCATAGGAAACTGTCAGCCAACACCATACCGAACATTCCAGCACAGAACAGAATGAACTCTGCGTAGAATCGGTGATTGCGGTTCTCATTGACTGGATCGGTGTTCATGTAGCCAAGACTGAAGATTCCAATGAGCAAACATAGGAAAGAAGCAACAAAGAGAAGCATCACGGAGATGTGATCCAACTGTAGACCAAAGCCAAAGTCCTGAACCTTCATGTCACCATTTTCAGTAAACAAACTGTATGTAACCCAATCTCCTACATCGCTGACAAAATCATCGCCACTACCTTCTGTAAAGGCCGCAACATGTCCGACGATTAACCACATAGAGAGTACGAACACGATGGCAAGTACTGCAACTGCAATCGTTCCCCCTTCCTTCCAAAGTCCCTTCCACTTCTCGTTTCCATTGAACAACCTGCCAAGCAACAGGATGAGGGGCATCGCCACAATAGGCAATACCGGTATCAGAATTGCTAGTTCACTGACATCCATGATAATCACCTCAATGTTTGAGCAACTTCACCTCGTCGAGAGAAACCGTCTCATGTTGCGAATACATCGCCAAGAAGATAGCTAGACCAATGGCAACTTCCGCTGCTGCAATAGCCACAGCGAAAACCACGTAGATCCAACCGGTAGCGTCCCCATGCTGTGCGGCTCCTGCCACGAAGTTCAGGTTCACCGCGTTGAGAATAATCTCGATACACATCAGCACAATGATGGCATTCTTTCGAGTAAATGCCCCCCATAGTCCGATACAGAACAAAATGACCGCTAAACCGGCCACCCATGATGGATCGATCATCAGTTGTCACCTCCCTCATCGGTCTCCCAAAGCAGGTTGACCTTGCGCTCATCTCTAACAAGATAGGCAGCACCAACCATAGCCATAGCCAACAATGCACCCAATACCAAGAGTCCGATGGCCCAATCCACCAGCATGCCCTCAGCCAATTGAGTGGTCGTTGGACCTTCTGCTGGGTCAGAATCCCAAACAGTGCTATCGGTAACAACTGTGAACAGAATAATTCCCATGAACACGATACCAACGCGTGTCAAAATGCTGAGCAGTTTCATTCGAAGTCCTCCTCAAGGATTTGACGCCTAGTTAGCATGATTCCGAACAGTACGACCAACATGACGCTGGCAAGATAAACTAGAATCTGAATCACTGCAAGGAATTCCGCTTCCATCAGTACAAAGATTCCAGCGACTGCCATGAATGAGAAAATTAGGTACATCATCGAGTGTGCAACTCGCTGAGCATAAATCAGACCAAACGCACCTGCAATAGCAATGGCTGAAAGTAGGAAGAAGACTCCTGTCTCAGCGATTGCAGATGCGTCCGTCACTCTCAGGCCTCCGCTTTCTTTGCTGCGGCCCGTGCCTTGGCCTTCTCACGCTTCTCCTTCTCTTTCTTGGCACGCTCTGCTAGAACTCTGTCCACCGCTTCTTGATGTTCGTTGACCAGCACTCTTGTGCGGCCTGCATCGAACCAGAGGTCCTGTCGAGTAAATCCTGACATTCCATCGTATTCATTGGTCATGAAGAAAGATGTGAAACTGCAGGCCTCCATACATAGTCCGCAGAACATACAGCGCCCGATATCGATTCTACCACTGACGATTTGATCATCCGCTACTAACAATGAGTCGCTTTCAACGACCTCTTCGTATCCATTGTCATTCCAGCGCACTTTAGCGCTGTCTCCAGTCAAATCAATGACCTCAGCGAAGCGATATTCGCTCTCTGGAGTATCGTGTGCAGTAACCGTATCTCTCTCGGCGTGTCTCTCCTTGACTCCCTCTATCTCCACGGCAGCCCAGCCACCGACCTCGAGTTCACCACCGTATCCTGCGTGCTCTCCTTCTGCACCATCAAGAACGTCGACTCTCAACTCAGTAGTCATGTGTAGACAATCGTTAGGGCAGATCTTGACGCACAACTTGCAAGCG
>DAWL01000048.1 GCA_002505935.1 Euryarchaeota archaeon UBA226
TGGATTCTGGCAATGCTGCTGTTGTCGCTAATTGTTGTCTTAGCAATTTACATGCGTAGTGGTGGAGATGATAGCGAATCTTTGCTTAGTGAGGAAGATCATTACCTTGATGGAGATCACTTCCAGCCTCAGACATATCACCAAGTTCAGGAAACACAGTATTGAAGCCAAGAAGGCCTCCGTGAGGTTTTGTGGAGGGAGCAGGAGGACCGCTGACAGGGTTGGACCCTGAGGAAAGTCCCCTCTCCATAGTGCGAACGGCTCGGGAGATCCGAGTGTCCGGGAGGGCAGGCACTGCAGCAGAAACGAACGGTAGCGGGTGTGTACAATGATGTTGAAAGACGGAGGTTGCCTAACTACCGATGAGACGAGCATCCCCGTTGGAGCAAGTCCAAACAGACCTGTCGAGGTTGCACGCGTAGGGTCGGGTAGGACGCATAGTTGAATGCGGTCAGCCAAATTGGTGAACAGAAAGGGGCTTATTCCCTGCTCCCTCCACACTATTTGTCCAATAGTCCAGCATCGATCACTTTACTCTCGAGAATTGGCACCTCGCCATGGTCCCGCCAAGCATGTCCGCCTTTGATGCGGCGTTTGCTGCTTTGCCATGCGGCGATGATTGCAGGCATCAAGAAAACCGAGGTAAGGAATGCGAAAAGAATCAACAGCATCATCATGATGAAGAAATTCTCCAGTCCAGGGAATGATACGAAGAATCCTGCCGCCATACCACCTACCGTAGTCACTGTAGTCTCAAAGACGGTCTGACCAGTGTGTTCTATAGAATTCTGTATGCCCTTGGGAGTTTCACCTTCCTCTCGTAAACGATGCATTACGTGGATACTATCGTCTACTCCTATTCCGAAAACAATAGTTCCAATCATGGCGGTGAAAATATTGACATTTACATCTCCAGATTGCATTAGCAGTGGCTGCCAGAGAATAACTACAGCTACTGGAATCATTGTGATAAATCCTAATCGGACGGAACGGAATACCAACATCATGACCAAAGTCAGAATTATCATCGTCCAGATAGTAGTGCTTGATTGGGTATCGTGAATTCCTTTGTTGATATCTAGTGATACTGGTAACCCACCGGTCAACTTACTGGTATGAGTGCCATTCAGAGTATTGTCTTCAAGCAGAATATCATCTATCTGATCCCTCAATCCACCTGCATATACTAGATTGAGGTAAGGTTGAACACAATAGACCAACCCTTTGCCCTCGTTTGAGTTCAAGAGCATGGAACGGACTTCATTGGATAATGAATCGAAGATGATGTCAACCATATCCGCTCTCCACCCTGCGCGCCCTTCTGGATCTAGGTCCATCGCATAGAATAGGGTACAACGTGGATTTGCATCGCTTAATTCCGAGGTCCAACATTCATCATGCAAGAATCCCCACATCGTATCATTGTACAAAGAAATCTGAGTATTATCTTCTTCAATGACTATTGGAATTGAACGCAGGAAGGTGATTAGGCTAGTAGTAGTAGTATTTGCGACTTCATTGCCTATTCTATTTTCCAACCTATCCATCTCATCCAGTACAGGCATGTCACGAATGTTGGTGGTCCCATTGCTATTTGCCCTAGAGGTGGCATCGAAGATGAACATGCTCGTTTGCCCGCCCCCAAATTGCTCAGAATATGTTGCAAGGGTGTCGAGTGAAGTTATTCCTTCTGGAGCCTCGCTTGAACCGGTTATCGGCTTGTCCAGTTGGTCTAGATTGATGATTCCGTAAGCGGTTATTGCACCAGTAAGCATGATGATTACGAGAAAGTGATTGACAGGCAAGCGTCCTATTTTCCCCCATCTGGAAGAATTTTCACGTTTGTGATACTTCAACAACCAGGCAAGTGTTGGAACTAGAATAATCGAGAAAATCAAAGTGCACATGATTCCGATGACTAGGGTCATACCAACAGTTCTAATTGGAATTACAGGAACAATGGCGGGCATAATCATGACTGAGAATCCAACTATTGTAGTCATGGCAGAGATGAATACTGCAACTCCTGTAGTGCGCGACATATCCAGAATTGAGTTGCGGTAGAGTTCAGGGTCCCAGATGTCTGGAACTTCTTCCTGTGGCAGGCCATCTCTTCTTCGCTGATGATTTCGTTCAGCGATTTGATCCAGCCGCTTCGCTCTACTCTCCTCGATACGATTCAGCATGTGTAATGCATAGTCCACTCCTAGGCCAATCAATATCGGACCACAAGCAACAATCATTGGAGTCAGAGTTATGTCCATCAGTACCGTTGTTCCAAAGGTCACGGCAAGAGCCATGATAATCGGTAATCCGGTAATTGCTACAACCTTGAAGCTACGATGCAGAGCAGTAATTATCAGAACAACGATGACCAAAGAAATGGGCAGCATCGCCTGTAAATCTTGATAGATCTCATCTGATATATCTTGCAATACCTTGGTCAAACCGGTCTGCTGGAACATGGTTCCGCTTGGTTCAGCAAACATCCATTCTGGCCGATTCTCCGGTGCGATGATAGCATCAATGTGTATGAAGAACTCCTCGAAGTTATCCCATTCTCCGGTTATGCTCATATTGTGATGTAGCCCTATGACGATGACTGTTGTATCCCAAATGCCATCTGAATTGGTATCTCTGGACAGTTCGGAAAGTGAACCATTGAGTCGGGAGACGATTTCATCAACCCTGTCTTGGTCATCAGGAATCGAATATGACCCGCCTGTATTGGACTGATCAACAATTCCTTCACATCCGATGTTCAATGAGATGCGGTCTTGCACCACTTGCTCACAAAGCGCTGTATTGAAGCGTGCATCTGTACTGTTGACTTCCTTGATGACTTGTGCTGGAGAAATAACCCAAAGGACACCGTCGTTCACTCCGCGGTCTCCCTTGTCCCAGTCGAGGCCTCTGGATAGAGTACCATTTTCGACATTGTTGTCATCGCCTTCAATCCATGATATTTCCTTTAGAACTCGTATATCGGTGACGTTGTATCCTTGCGCTGAACCTAAACGGGCATTGCTGGTTTGGATGTATATCAGTCCGATATCAGTAGACCATTCTTCACGAACTTCCATCAACAGGTCAGTTGAATCAGCACCTTCTGGGAGGAATACCTCCACGTCGTCTTCAATTTGATCTTGAAATGTGCTGCCCATATTGGCGAACCAAGCAGTCAGCAGCAACATCAGAATCAGAGTAATCTTTGGTGCTTCAAGCAATGCCGAGTATGTCCTG
>DAWL01000152.1 GCA_002505935.1 Euryarchaeota archaeon UBA226
GCACCACAGTAACGAAGAAGACGCGATCTGGACCAATTACTCGACCTTCTTACCGATATGGGACATAATCTTTGGAACATATCGCATGCCTAAAGACAAGAGGCCACAGGTCTACGGTGTAGATGAATACATCCCGGATGGTATTATCGAACAATTACGCCACCCGTTGCGCGGAATGGGTAACCCTCTGCGATTCATCAGGCATCCATTCAAATCGATCAAAGCAACTTTCGCTTTTGTCTGGAGGTTACTCAAACAGATGAAATGGTCCGCCTTCCGACCGAGAGGTAGCAGACCAAAGGACTTCCTCTAATCGCTATTGAGGCCTTCTTCAAGGCCGGCATCATCAAAGGGCGTATGCTCCGCTCAACGCCCATGGGTGAAAGTGTAAGAGACGGTGTAAAATGGAAACTGGACCCGTTGAATGCTTCTTTTCTCATCGGCACACCCATTCTTGCGCTGGTTGGAATGATTTGGTATCTGATGAATCACGGTATTGGTTGGCAAGAACCTCTAATCTTCATTGGTATGTATCTAGCCACTGGATTGTCTATAACTGCTGGATACCATCGACTTTTCAGCCATCGCACACATGCGGCTGCTTGGCCTCTACGACTATTCTATGCTATTTTTGCAGCCGGTGCATTTCAGAATTCAGCAATTAAGTGGTGCAGCGACCATAGGCGACATCATTTGAAGACTGATACCGATGTGGATCCATATTCAGTAAAACACGGTTTCTTCTGGGCTCACATGGGTTGGGTTATGGTGGAAGAACAACAACACACTGTCGAGAATGTTGAGGACCTACAGGCTGATCCTATTCTCGCATGGCAAGATCGTAACATCTTCAAAATCGGAGCATTCTCAGGAATTATCTTCCCTGCATTGTTGGGTTACTTGCTAATCGGTGGCTGGCAAGGTTTCCTTGGTGGCATGATTTGGGGTGGATTCATTCGCTTGGTTTTTGTCCACCATGGTACTTTCCTAATCAACTCTGCAGCACATACTTGGGGCACTCAACCATATTCTACCAAAGATACCTCGAGAGATTCCCCTATTCTTTCTCTGTTTACCTTCGGTGAAGGATACCACAATTTCCATCATACCTTCCAAGCGGATTATCGCAATGGACACAAATGGCACCAATGGGACCCCTCAAAATGGTGGATTAAGTTACATTCATTCGTTGGGATGACTAACAAGTTACACAAAGTGCCGAAATGGACGATTGAAAGTGCAAGGATGAAAACTGCATATGAAAAAAGGGCCAAGAAAACTTCTGACGAAAATCCAAGTTACCGAGACCGTTCTATGGACTGCTCCAAGCGATTGAGAGCCGCTTTGCGTGATTTAGCCGAGAAGAGAGCAGAATACAAGGCTGCCAAACAGGTTCGCAAAGCACAACGCAAAGAAGCATGGGCTGCTAAGAAAGAAATGATGAAGAAAAAGATGCAGGAATGCAAGGAGAGTATCGCTCAAATTAGAATGGAATTCAGAAATCTAATGATTGAGATGAGAACTCCAAATGCATCAGTTGCATAGTCATCTACGCGCATCTTTGGGACGGAATACTGCACAGACCTCAGGATTGCAATCGATGTAAGGTCCATCGAGTAGATCAACGCAATATGGAACAGCCTTCCAAATCTCGTCAATGGTTTCCCGAATCGCCTTTGGTCTCCCTGGCAAATTGAAAATCAAACACGCTCCTCTTATCCCTGCCAATTGCCTAGAAAGGATAGCAGTCGGAACATATTGCAATGAAATAGCCCTCATCTGTTCACCAAAACCAGGCATTATTCGTTCACATACCGAGGCGGTGGCTTCTGGGGTCACATCTCTTTCTGCAGGACCAGTGCCTCCTGTAGTCACAACCACGTCACAACCAACTATGTCCACCAATTCCACCAAAGTGGATTCTATCAATTCACGTTCATCTGCAATACAGCGGTAAACAACTTCCCAAGGAGAAAGGATTGCCTCAGAGAAGAATTCGGCAATCGCTGGCCCCCCAAGGTCCTCATATTCACCACTACTGGCCCTATCGCTGACCGAAACAACTCCCAATATGCAACGATCTCCTGGTCCAGCAGAAGAACCGCCTGTAGTTTGCATCATCAGTCCTCTACGTCAACATCCACATGAAGAGTCTCCAACAAGGTAAACTCAAACAATTCCTGAGAACGGCGCTTCTTGGTGGTTCTAATATGCAAGAAAGCCATTCCAATAAAGGCAGCAATTGCAATTGGTATTGCAGCCTCAAGTTTGTAACGATGCATGAATGTGACGATTCCTTCAGCAGTATATGCCCAAGTTATCGAAGCAGCAGCTCCACCAATGAAAGTCGCCCAAATCACTCTTGCGAACTTCATACGCGATAACATTCCCAACATTGCACCTACTAGCACTCCACTTGCCATGAATGGAATCCAAACGAAGACTATCAGACCCCAGAATCCCCATTTATTGATGAATTCCCTCTTCTCATTCGCAGTATATTCTACGGTGGAAAGGAGGTCGCCGAAAATCTTGGTCTGAAGAACTCTGCCTGCAAAACCATCCTGCTTTGCTACAGCTGCAACTCTATCATCATGGACTGAAGAAGTTTCAACTCGTCCCACTTCAGCCCTATCCGCCATTGTACCAATCTCATTTCTCGCCTTGACAATGAGTTCTCTATCTCCTATGAAATCAGCCAATTCCTTACGCATATGATCCTCGATTTGTTGACGTACAGAAGACTGACTCTTCTTAAATCGGAAGAAAGCAAACCGTATATTCGGTCGGTAGACAATAGAGATTAGGATGACTTTCTCATCCGGAAGTACCATCGCTCCCTTCAGGATATTATCCTCCTGATTTTCGAACCACTTGTCAAGACTACGCTTGGCCTCTTCCTCTAGACTGTTGAAAGTATGCAACTCCTTGAAGAATGATGTATAATCCTCAACAATAGCTGTCTGACCTTCTTCTATCTGCCCAACCGTATCAGAGTTAACTCCAACACCTATTCCAGTATCAAAATCCATGTCCGCATTGTCACCCACTGGCTTGACAACCAGTTGCACTGGTTTGAACACGTGGAATAATCTGAATTCCTCAAGAATCTCTTTGAGAATCTCAGCTCTGATGTCTGTCTTGTTACTCAATGTTGATTCAGTATTCTCGTACAGGACTAAAATATCGATTGACAATTCCTTTTCTGCAATCTTGAATTTATCCCAATCCACATCTACATGCATTCTCTTACAAGCGACATTGACACAATCGATTACCACTCTCTCGATATGAGCATGTGACAACATATCGTCTGAATCTTGATGATACACCTTGTACATCAAAGGATAAAGAATGAACAAAGAAATCACAGACAGACTGAGTGAAACAAAGGCCATCCACCAAGCCGGAACTCCTGCTGCACCTCCTGTTAGCATGGCAGTTTCCCTACCTCCTCCTAACTCTGCACCCATCAGAACAAGGCCCCAGTTGCCCATATCTTGAGAGGTCCAGCAGGTGCGTGCACCTCCCTTTTCGGTTATCTTAGCCTCCTTGGTTATCTTCCCGCCAACAAAGGGAAGCCAATCCCATGTGCCTGCTTCTTCAGTAATCTCAATATCTGCACTTTTGTAAAATGAATCTCCGGACTGAATCAACGTTTCATTTCCGTCTTCATCGATTTGAGACTCCCAGAAAGTCAAATTGACATCCAAAATGTATGTTCCAGGTGAAATATCATCAAAAGGCGCGTTCGATTCTGCAAAACCAACAAGATTTGATTTCAAAATTTCATCTGAACCGCTTTGTTGTAAAGTCCAATTCATTTGTGGATCTCCTTCCACAAGGTTGTATGCTTCGATTCGCACAGTATGTTGATCATTATCCACCCAAATGTTCATCCACATGACGCCGGTATTGTCTTCACATTCTTCACCGATATCAAACACGGTAGTAGACATCCAATGATCCCAAGCAGTCGAAGTACCCATAGCACCCGTCGACATAGCGAAGAGTAGACCGAAATATATGGCACCATAGAATATTCCGGCTAGTAATGTGTAGTCTTCAACACCCTTTGGGAACCTCTTGCTTCCAACAGTCGTCCTTCGCTTTCGAATGGCTGCAATTTCCTTGCTAATCTTGTCCTTCTCATCAGGTAATACCTGTTCCTCTTCGCTAGGAGCACCTTCCTCAGGAGGAACTTCTTCCCCTATCGGTGATTCCGGATTCTCAATCGAATCGAGAATCGCAGCGGCCTCATCAGCACTCATCATGCACACGAGGTGGGAGGCACATCTTAGGGTTTGGGCGTGAGTTCTTGTGAATC
>DAWL01000107.1:0-596 GCA_002505935.1 Euryarchaeota archaeon UBA226
CTTGAATACTGCGTTGGAGGTATGGAAAATCTTCACCGCTACAGGACCTTCTGGACCAGTTGCTCGGAAAACGTGAGCTTCCTTGCCGCGGGCGATTGGGAATTCGATGGTATCAATAGTGCCATTCTTCATCAATTTGTACAGGCTCATTAGAGTCAGTCTGTCGAATACTTGGTCGAATACTCTACGATCAACCCATTCGAATTGACCACTACCTAGAACTCCTTCGAGGCCGCTTTCGATCTCGTCGAACATCCGCTTGTACTTCTTCTCCTTCATCCAGGCCCAGCCTTTGCCGGCCTCTTCCAGTGATGCGAATTCATGGGGATCCTCTTCCTCGTCACGTCTGCGACGCGACCGGTTGTTGGAACGCTTCCCGCCTCTCGGCACGTTTGCCGGAGGCTTGAGTTGGGTATGAGTGCTACTCAACCGAAGAGGTCGTCGATGTCATCATCATCGTCGTCATCCTCTTCTTCCTCAGCAGGTGCTTCTTCACTCTCTGCATCTTTTTCTTCTGCGAGAGCGGCAGAGTCCTGCACATCAGAGAATAGACCGTCTTCATCGTCGAAATCATCTGTTTCAGCGTTTAGACCGAA
>DAWL01000107.1:977-2740 GCA_002505935.1 Euryarchaeota archaeon UBA226
GTGCTTGACATCAGCCTTTGAGTCTTGGAAATCCCAAGGCCAGACGATGAGAAGATCTCCCTCTCTTACCCACTGGCGCCTACGCATCTTTCCAGGAATACGAGCCATGCGAGTCTCTCCATCTGCGCATAGTACTGTAACTCTGCGTCCACCGAGAATTGCTTCAGCGATAGCGAACATCTCGTTGACCTTGGTATTGGGCATCTTTACGCGAATCTTCTCGGAGCCAGCCTCACTACCCATTAGTTCAGCGAGGTACTCCTCGTCCACCTTCTCTTCGCGTCGTCTGCCCACGGCTATCAAGCAGCCGAATCGCCCTCCCTATGTCAAGCCTACCCTTTGAAGAAGGGGCCATTGGTCGGGCGGCTCGATGCAGGGAATGCCGAGAGTACCCCAAGACCGCATAGCGGTGCTCATAGGTACAAAGGGCGCTACGCGTAAGTCTCTACAGAAGGCTGCAGGATGCAGATCCCTGTTCATCGATTCGGAGACCGGAGATGTCGATGTACAATGGGGAGAGCCGGGGTCATATGACCCTCTCAAGGCACTGAAACTGCCCGAGGTCATCAAGGCGATAGGCCGAGGAATGGCTCCTGCCAAGGCGATCAAATTGTTGGAGGATGATTGGTTCTTCAGACTCGTTGACATCAAGGATTTCGTTGGCAAGCGTTCCAATCAGCAGCGCAGGGTACGTTCGCGTATCATCGGTTCGCAAGGTAAGATTCGCAAGATGATTGAGAGCCTTACCGGTAGCGAGATCACAATCTACGGTTCCACTGTGGTAGTTGTCGGGGATGAAGAAGGACTCGAGTTGGCTGTTGATGCAGTCGAGAGACTAGCTTCTGGTTCTGAACACGGGCCGGTAATCAAAGGTCTGGAAAAGGCTCGCAAGAGACAGAAGATGCAATCACGTTCGTTGGAATATATCGAAGAAAAAGGGGAATTGCAGGAATTCGATGCTCTGGTGCCAGGTTTAGCGGAAGTTGCTGCTAAGCGTGCCTCTCGCAGGCTCAAGGCATCACAAATAGACCCTGATGATGAAGAAGACATGGCTTCAGCATTGGCATTGGCAGAAGATGAATCGGTTACATGGGAGGAGGAGTGACACTCTTTCCACCAAACCTTCGTGAAATCCAAGAGATGAACAAGCCAGCCAAGAACAACAGTCCGATTGTTGGCATGAATCCAGAAACCACTTCCAGATAGTTCGTGCTTACACCGGTGACTACGAAATAATGAGCGTTGTCTCCTTCGTCCTTTTCATCCACTAGATCATTAGGGTCGATGACCACTTTCAGGTCCCACTGCCCTGCGCTTGCTACAGTATAATTCCAATAGAGCATCTCTTCGCTATCTGAAAAAGAACCCGCCGGCAAAACCCGTGTTTCCAAAGTTGTCCAACTGACTTCTGCTGTCCTGTCCGCTGGTGCTACTTGCAGGGTGACCGTTACTGTTCCGCCATAGGCTTCGTTGCTGATCAACTGCGTGCTGATGAATACAGTAGAGACATCCGAAGTACCCGGTCTGACCAAGATACGATCGATATCCATCGCAGTGCTGTTCCACGACAAGTCCAGACCTGGAAGAATTTGGAATGCTGCACTATCTGACAATATGCTATTGCTGGCATTATCGACGACGGTGGCTCTCAGCATCAGATGTTGTCTACTCTTTGTCGACCAATCTGTAAGCCCTACAGTTCCAGACAGTCCATTGGCCATAGAAAGCCACCTGCCGGTTATGTCTGGGGTGGAGCCAACTCC
>DAWL01000107.1:3102-4497 GCA_002505935.1 Euryarchaeota archaeon UBA226
AACTCGTCTGCAGCCAAGAATATGACATCAACCGCTCCTGTTCTACTGGTGTTAAGTTCGGGAACTACCCATCCGCCAAGCACTGGGATAGTTAGGTCGACTCCGATTGTGGTGTTTGTACTGCTACCGATGTTGCCTACCCTGTCAACCGCTCTGGCATGGATGATATGCGCCCCTTCCTCGAGAGTCAGAGTAGCAGTGCCGCTGTTTCCGACATCTTGCCATTCACCATCGTCAATTTTGATTTCATAATAATCAATGCCGCTGCCTCCAGAATCGCTGGCTCCACTAGATAGCCCTGATACTGAAACGGTATTCGAGTCCACCCAACCAGTGGATGAAGCGCTGGGAGTTCCTACACTCGGGCCAGAGCGATCGATTCCCATGTGCAGCGTTTTGGAAGCAGAGAGTCCTGAATCATCGAATACGCTCAGGCGTGGGCTCCATTTTCCTTCTTGTAAGTCCCCATTGGTCCAGTTCCAAGTGTAGGCAAGACTTCCAGGGCCATCATTTGTCGGACTACCTGGGCCGGGCACATTAGCCAGGCTTGCGTAAGATAGGTCATCGTCATCTGCTGACCAGTTGAAAATCAGAGTCCCATTTGCCGGCGTCTTTGTCCATGCCCTATTGCTTGGGGACGAGCCATCCCCAACTACAACATCGGCTAGCGTGAAAGCGGTAATCACTGGTTCTTGGTTACTAATTGTGAAGTTCTCAGTACTGAACAGAGCGGTATTTTCTCCATCACTATCAACCCCTGATGCACGCAATCTGTATGTTCCATTGTCTAGGCTGGTTGTATCCCAGTAATATGTCCAAGGACTTCCCCCTGTAAGGGTAGTAAGGCTGGACCAAGAATTGCCATCAAACAGTTCTATTGTAAGACTCGTCAGAGTTGTACTTCCAGATGTAGAGAATTGAAGTGTATAGGTTCCAACAATTGAATCTCCGGTATCAGGGCCATTACTGAATGAGATTGTGACATCACTGTCTCGCGCTCCAGTAGCTTGTGCAGGTATCGGCAAAATGGATGTGATAATTAGCATCGCGAGAATCATGCTGAGATAGTGACGACGCATGCTAACAGAGAGTACACGGCGCGCCTCGGACTTGAATCCTTGCTAAGTTGAGAAGTCGCCTATGGCGACCTCTGAGGTGTATGTGGAGCGGCAGGGTTCAAGTGCCACCCAGCAAGTGTACGGTACAATGGGTCGCCGCACGTCAGCATGCGCTGTCATGATTCCCGTCCTTTTGTTGCTCGTTTCATCGGCAAGTTTGATTTCCGTAAAAGCGGAGTCTAGCGGCGGCATCAACGCATCATCTTCGAGTATTGGATTGGTCCCTAGTGAGCCAAAAATGGGCAATTCTGTTGAGATTCGTTTGACTTTGGAAAAC
>DAWL01000188.1 GCA_002505935.1 Euryarchaeota archaeon UBA226
CTTGCGACATCTCTGTATCCTGATACATGCCATCCCTTTACTCTGGCGATTCGTTTCGGAGTATGTTTGAGGCGATTCCTCATCTTCTTTCTTCTTTCCAAGAATGCGGTTCCAACCAATAACCTAGGCAGGCGCCCATCCGGTCTTGGAATTCCTTCTTCCATATCTTCGATGGCATCATGTGGTTTGAGACTGACAAGCCTGCTGTGTACCTTAGGTTGTGGTACGAAGGCATGGGGTGGAACTTTGAGGTCCATTTCGGCATTCCATTCCATGGCAGTTGTCATTCCTAGTGAACCTCGGCTAGAAATCCCTTCACTCATGCATAATCTTACGGCGAATTCTTCCTGAAGAAGCATGACTAGGCAACGAAAGTTGGAATATTGGCGTTGGTGCTGTGCTAATCGGTCGATCAATGGACTAGAAATCTGATAGGGAATATTAGCGACTACTGCGCTCAAATCAAGAGGAAATTTTTCTTGTAAAGCATCCCCCTCAATCAAATGCAGATTTTCGTGTTGTAGATTTTCTCGTAGGTGCTCACATGCTAAGGAGTCTATCTCGATGGCGGTCACTTTGGCTCCACTTGCAAGGATTTTCTGGGTAAGTGTTCCCGGCCCAGGTCCGATTTCAAGCACGTGATCATCTTCGTTGAGGCCTGCCAATTCAACGGCTCTATCGAGTACCGAGTCATCGATTAGGAAGTGCTGTCCCAATTCCTTTGAAGCAGAACTTCTGGACAGTAGTGAATCAACCAACCAAGTGGTTTCCCGAAGAGTCACCCTATCCCTCCTGACGCAGGAGGAGGTCGACCAATCGTGGTTCGAGTTTGTTGTCTGCCAGTTCCATGGCCAACCGTTCAGCGAGCAGTTCAGCACTATCGATATTGCATGAAGAATCGAGAGCAGCCAAATCGCTCCATCCTTTACGACCACGAGCCTCAACCATTTCTCTGGCTTTTCTTGGCCCTACTCCTTGTAGGAGTTCAAAGGCGTGCATCTTCAAGGATAGGTTTCCAGCACGATTGTAGAAAGATAGGTAGGCATTAGGTAGGTCACGAATGATGTTCACAATGACTTCTGACATGTCGGCTTGTGCACGATTGGGTAAGTCTCTGTAGCGAGTCATACCAAGTGGCTCGGCCACTACATCTCGCTTGCTCAAGTCTTCTCCGAAGTAGACTCTAGTTCCCAGTCCTTGATTTGAAACACCAGGCCTTTCGCGTAGACGAATAAGGTGTAACTTGTTCTCGCTCAGAGCAAACATGACTCCACTACCAGAATGATCGAGGATTCGAGCCCACTCCTCTCCATCAAGAGGGTCAACGTCCTCTCGACCCATTCCTCTTCTAGGCTGCATGACGATTCCTCGGCCAAAGACGGTTTCATTCGATACCGATATGTTGTCGGACAATGTCGATCATCTGCTCGATTTCAGCAGCATCGACAGCGATACGGCGACTTGCCAGAACCGCACGAACATCCTCAGGGTGTACTGGCATGACTTCTGCCAACTTTGCAGCCAGTTCTGGATACTTGGACAACTTCTCGATTTCCAAGAAAGCAGCATACATTTCCTTGAACACCTTGCTTTCAGTCTTATGGCCGTTGCGATTGTCGCTAGCAGCCCACTCAGCGTGCTGTAGTGCCAACTTCTGTTCGTAGGTCAGGAATCCTCTTCGCTCCTGTGTATCAACCAATGTGTTTCTTACAGTCTCATAATCTAGAAATACGTCGTCAGACATCTTCTCACCTCACTCTAGATGACGTAGGTGCTCAGGGCGAGCTACCACGGTCTTCTTCATGTTTCCATCTTTAACTTCAACGACCCAAGCGCGTCCTTGCTTACCTGAGATACGACCGCTTCGGCCATTGAATCTGCGATGAGGCATACCCTTCTGCTGTCCTCCATCAAGGACTACAGCAACTCTGTCCCCAACTTCGTATTCGTGCATGACTCTCGCGATGTTGAGTCTGCCGCGCTCGCTCTTGCTACGCCTGAGAATCTGTCGAGTTCCCTGACGTTGTCCCTTGCTTCGCTTCACGGTTGTCACCTCAAATGCTCACTTGGAGCAGCCCGCCGACCTACCCGACCCATTTAAGCGCGCCGATGTGAAGAAGAAAGCCACCATTCGTCAATCTGCATGGATATCCGCTACATCGAGCCACAAAACCTTGCATTCAGATTGCAGTAATCCAGCAACGCTTGGCACGGTTCTTCCCTCATCTCCGTGGACCGTTTCCTTGACATAAGTCCCTGATTCACAGCGTAAATCCACCTGCACTTCGGGAACTCCATCATTCATCTCCACCTTGACATTGGAGACCTCCATGACACGTCTCTTGCGCACCTTGTCGGCTCTGCGATGTGCAACACGTTTGGGCGTCCTCTGCTCAAGAACAGTTCCTTCCATTCCAAGGAGTATCTTGGTTATGGCTTCAGCATCAGGAACATGTGCGGTCTGAAGGCGCTCAATTAGATCGGCCTTTTTACCTCCTTTCTTGATCCCACGCTGGACACACAATTCTTCCAATTCTGCCTTTTTCAAACTGCTCAAATCTGTTTCATCCTCATTATTCAAAGGTAATACTGTGAAACAAATGCGGTAAGATTTCTCAGCAGGCGTATCTTTGACTCTGACGACTTCAGACCTTTGCGAATCGCGCATCGAGTCGACTTCGATTTTGCCTTCTGCCGCCTTGTTGATAGCATCCATGACTTCTTGCATTGGCACCTTTCTCTTACGTGGATTCTTCAATTCGATAATGAAGGGTCTACCTCGTCCGAGACATCTTACATCTATGTCTTCTCTACCCATTCCGTGGAATGCATGGTCGCTAGATTCGAACAAATCTAGTAACGGGTCTCCAACCAGAGCCTGAACTGAGTTTGGATACTGCATCCCAGTACCGCTGCATTTTGCACATCCTCTACCTTTGCAAGACCTACAAGGCCACCGAGTTTGCGGAATGCCACGTTCCAATTTGCGATATCTTCCGTAGACATAGTGACTTCTGATATCGAGATTTACATTCAGCGTCAGCAAATCGATCAGCGCAAGAATCTGCGGCTTGTCATTTACAAGATTGATACCATCTTGACTTGCGCGCAAACATCTTGCTACTTCATCCATCAATGAAGATTTGAGTGGAGCGGAACCGGTAGCGCCGAAACGCTTGCGCAACTGGTCTTCATTTTCGGTCTGGTCCTTGGGGAATTGTGCCCCTAGTTGCAACCTATCGAATTCATGTTCACTTAGGCCATCGGCAATCAGTTCAGCCAATACCTTTGCTTCCTCAAAGAGATTCTCACAGAATGGGCACCAAGGCTCATTTTCTCTGGCTCCTTTCATGTTGACATCTCTATCCTCAACCTGAATGCGCAGAGAGGCACCAACTTCTGACAATTCTTGTCCGACTGTGGAACGCCCTCCCAATCTTCCAAGACAGTGGTCGCAGATTCCAATTCTAACCATGTGCTTGAGTCCATCAGGTGCTGGAGCAGGAGGAATCTCCTGAAGATGGGTATTGAGCTGAGGCAGTTCAAATTCCTCAATTTCGGTTTTTTCTTCTTCAACTTCAACGACTTCCAAGTCATTCCACAAATCGAGATCTGTGCTACCAAATCCGGAACTGGCATATTTCTGCCAGTCTTCCTCTTCTTCGGTCATTCTCTCACCCAGTCCTCTACTCGACATTAGGTCTGGGTCCGATGCCTCAGAATGGCTTCGAATCCCAGGACTCGCCCTTCAGGACATGTTGTCGGTGCGGCCCCCACTCAAGAACCTACTCTTCTTCAGATGCATTGCCATCTCTCAACAAACCTATGGCCGCAGTTGTCAATACCATGCTAGCGATAAGGGAAAGTAGAATCATCATAGCGCTGAACAATCCAAAGGATGCAAACAAGCCCATCGGCGATATGGCGATTATCAGGAAACCGGTTGCGTCACTGGCAGCACTACCAACCAAAGCAAGGCCGCTGGCACCGCCTACCGCGAGCAGGGATGCATGTTTGGTAGCCCCCTTGGCTCGCTCTTCGCGATATCGTTCAGTCACATGTATGCAGTAATCTATGCCGACCCCTAGTGAAATCGCAGCAATGGCTACAGTCACCAGATTCAGGCTATATCCATACATGTAGATCATTCCATACAACCAAATGACAACTAGAAGAATCGGCACTGTTGTTAATAGGGCTTGAGGCAAGGATCGGAACCCAATCCACAATACTGCGATAACAAAGACGATTCCAAGTAGGAGACTTGACTGCATCTCATTTTGCATCGAATTCGCAGCGACGTAACGGGTTATGGGACGGTCAGTCCACATGACCCAAGATACTGGATGTTCATCGCTATGTGAATCAAGGCGTTCTCGTACTGAATCAGCCGCCGATAGATTTGCGAAAGGTTCCAAGTCTTTCTCTAACTCTTCTAATGCAGGGGCCATCGAGAGGAAATCTTCTGGTTGAGTGATTCCAAATCTAAGCTGCATTCTCGGGTAAACAGGTTCCTTCCCCGAAGTGGTCAACCACGGCTTTTCAGGGTCTAGTTCTTCCTCAGGATAGATGTAGAGTGCCACTACCGACTCGGGTATTCCTGGAACGGTATTACTGGCAGGTACCCCATAGAGGCTAGTGTATCCGTAGAAGTAAACTAAACAACCTCGATGAGTCAAATCAGGCGTGACAACGAATCCGCCTGTTGAATTACATCCAACGCCAAATCCTTCGGCAGAGTTGTTCCACCCAGCCTCTTCAAATGGCGTAGAATTTTCTATCAGTGAAGCCACAGCCAATAGGATGAGTTCATCGATTGCGAGGATGTCGACCTTCCCGTTTGGAGTTCTTGTCAATTTAGTGTCGAACCCTTCTTCGTATTGATCCATTCTTAATCTGGTTTCATCGATGGCGGCAAAAACACGCGGATCTACAACATCACCTTCGATTAGTATAGCCGCAGGCTCACCTTCGCTTGTGAACCTCTCTTGTACCAGATTTACTCCAACTGCGACATCGGAGGTCTCTTCAAGGAAATCTTCTACTTTGAAGTCGCCTTCCAAATTAGCCATACCATAGGCAGCAGGTATAGTGATCAATAGGGCTAGACCTGCGATAACGAAGCGATTTACTCGACCAGCGGAATTCGTCGCAGTCCATTTCAACCAAGATGTTGGGACTAGATGTAA
>DAWL01000056.1 GCA_002505935.1 Euryarchaeota archaeon UBA226
GATTTCTGTGATTGGCATTATGGTGTGCATAATTCGTATTGCTATACTATGGAGATAGGAAATAATTTCCACGAACATCCAGATGACATCGACCACATTTCTGTGCGCAATGTTGGTGTCGCATTCTACATGATTGAGATTGCAGACAACCCTAGAGAGCGAGCAGACCTAGAGATTGCAGGTATGCCACAGAAGCAGCATATCATGCTTCCAGACAATGTTTCAGTTCCAGATAATGGACCAATTCCAATCGATATCTGTGTTGACCGTTTCTTCCCATGGTCAAATAATAGCAATGTCAGCCACGTGATGTACAGAACGCTATCTCCAAACCGTCAACAAACCGAATATGGCCCAAGAGAATGGAGTACTGAGCCATGGTCGCACGTAGGACTCATGGATACTGAAGAGGGGTGCCTTCTACTGGATGGTTCCAATGGGACTAGGATAAGAGCGGAAGTTCCGGTACCAGACGATATGACCGGTGAATTACACTACAAATCCATGTTAGGTACCCTGTCAGGAGCCTTCCCTTACACCTACCCTGCTGATAGCAAATATCACGTATTGGAGTTCCCTTATCGAGCACCATTTGGTGACTTTGCATCTGGAATAATGTTGTTCGCAATCGTTGCAGCCGCTGTTTGGGGTGGCTTAGGATTGTCTTTGAGGTTGATGCTGAAGGATCCGGAGGAAGTGGCAGGCATTCCTGATATTGTCATTGATGGTGATTAGATGACGAAATCAGATCAGTTCAGTGGCCGATTAGGCCTAATTTTTGCTTCGATAGGGGCTGCAATTGGAACCGGCAACATCTGGAGATTTCCCCGTATGGTGGGAGCCAATGACGGTGGAACATTCCTGATTCCTTGGTTGATTTTCCTCTTTGTGTGGTCTATTCCACTGGTAATTGCTGAATTCGCACTTGGTAAGCGCTCTAGAACAGGTACGATCGGTACTTTCCGAATTTTCGGAGGTAAGAGCTTCGCTTGGATGGGCCTTTGGACTGCTTGGATTTCAACCGCTATCGGGTTCTACTATGCTATTGTAGCAGGTTGGTGCCTCAATTACTTCAGGCTAGGATTCACTGGAGGCTTGACGGATATCGATACCGCTGAAGTGTGGAATAACTTCTTGCAATCAGGTAGCCAAGTCATCTTCTTCCAATTCCTTGTCATTCTCATCACAGTTCTCGCAATCTGGAAGGGTGCAAAGGCCATTGAGAAAGTCAATGTCATCATGATGACGAGCCTCTTCGTGTTGCTGTTCTTGGCTCTCTTCCTTTCATTGTGGATGGATATGGAAGATGGTAGTCTGGACGGATTCCTATTCATGTTCACCGTCGATGCCAGCCAACTCAGTGATCCGAAAATCTGGATAAATGGTTTATCGCAATCAGCATGGTCATGTTCAGCAGGAATGGGAATGGCGATTACCTATGCTGTGTATATGCGCAAGGACGAGGATACAGTTCTCAACGCATTCACCATGGGTCTTGCCAACAATAGTATCTCAATCATCGCAGGATTGACAGTTCTTTCAGCAATCTTTGCTGTAGAGGCTGACCCGATTGCTACAGTTTCTCAGGGCTCATCAGCAATCACCTTCCTAGCGTTGCCGAGCGTCTTTGCTCAAGCCCCCGGGGGCGCAATCGGTTCTTGGATGATGATGTGGGTCTTCTTCCTCGCCTTGACATTCGCAGCATTGACCAGCATGATTTCAACAGTTGAACTCTGTGTGCGAAACTTCGTTGATCACGGCTATGAGAGAAACCGCGCAGTTGGAATCACTGCTTCGATGATTTTCATCCTTGGTCTTCCAAGTGCAGTTCTTTGGATTGAGTTCGGAGGAGACGATATCGCTTTCCCACAGTTCCTAGAAGTGCAGGACCACATTTGGGGATACGGCCTGATGTTCAGCGGTCTTTTCATTGCAATAACAATCTGGAAGTATGGATATCTAAGGTGGAGAAGCGCTGTTGAAGCCGGTGAAGGACAACCAGGTCTTGCTGGTTATCTCAAGCAGGGAGTATCAGCATTCAGAGATGATTTCATCAACACAGGAGACAATGACATGTGGGTTGGGCGTTGGTGGGACGTAATCATGTACATCGCCTTCCCAGTTCTGTTCTCAGTCTTGATGTTGTCATACTTCATCGACTTAGTAAACAATGTTGAGGACCCTTGGAACCCCGGAAACCCCCATGGAATCACCATTATCTTCCTGTTTTGGTTTGTTGTAGCGGCACTCTTCCTATTGCTCAACAAATATCTGGTTGCTAGGCCTTTATTCCGAAATGTTCCCGAAGGTGCAGAGTGCGATATTTCGCTGTTGCCTGGCGGGGATGATGAGCTAATTGTTCTAGTCGGCGAGACAGCGCCGGGATGGGAGCACCTCGGTAATTCAGACGTATTGGAAGCAGAAGTTGCCTGATTCCTTGATTTGCTTGGTATCAAAGCGCATGACTGATGAACAGGCAGCCAACGCCGACATCTGAATCAGATGTTGCTCATCGTCAAAATCTTGATTTGGGCTCTGGCCATTTCTCTGGTTCTGATTCCTTTAGTGCGTTGGTTTTGGAAGCGCTGGGATTCTCCTGACAAGGAGACATTAGAGTATCTTGAGGAACTTAAGGAAGAAGAGCGTGAACGCCAAGTCTGGAGAGAGGCTGAGCAATATGATGCCGCCGTTCAGGAGATGCAGAAGACTTGGACCAAGAGTCCAGAGACAGTCGCTCCCACTCAGGATGAAAAGCAGGCAGCGATGGCTGCCTTAATCGATGAAGCAAGCGCTGAGATGGTAATGTCTGATGAAGATGAGAAAGTAGGCCCATCAGCACCTCCAGATCCAGTAGCAGCAGCCGCAGCAAAGAAGCAAACCCCTTCTGAAAACACTCGAGAATTAGTGGAGGCTGTTTCATCCGATGCAGATGACATCGGAAAAGGAGCAGATTGGAAGCCAGAACGGCCCAGTGGACCGGATGATTGGTCTGAGGCTCAATGGTAGGAATCCCGTTTTCTTGTGCGCTGGCAACGGTAGTATTGATGGTAGGATGGCCTCGCCATTAATGCATGGAGCGACCTAGAGGTACCCGAGACTTCGGTGTGACAGAGATGTCACGTCGTCTTGCTCTGGAGAATCTATTGGAGGCGCAAGCGCGCTGTTCTGGCTATCGTAGAGTGGCAACTCCAGCATTTGAATCACTGGAATTGTTCACCGCAAAGAGTGGCCCGGGAGTGGTTGGTCAATTGTATGCATTCGAGGACAAAGGCGGTCGCAAGTTGACGCTCAGGCCTGAGTTGACCGCTCCAGTCATGCGCGCAGTAGCCAGTGAATTCCGGCAGGATTCGAAACCATTGCGTCTGTCATATTACGGGCCATGTTATCGCTATGAGGAGTTCAAAACTGGAAGATACCGCGAGTTTTGGCAGTACGGCACAGAACTGATTGGCTCATCCGGACCTCTTGCCGAAGCGGAGATTCTTGCTCTTGCAGTATCCATGCTAGATGCTACAGGTCTTGTTGATTGGCGGTTCAAGGTAGGTAATGTGGGAGTCTTGAGATCTGTTCTAAGTGCTCTGCAAATCAGCGATGAGATTACTGATGGAGCCGGAGAGTCTCAGATGGCCGGAGTCATGCGGTTGTTGGACAAAGGAGACATGCAAGGCTTGGAGGATATGCTGTCCAATGAACAGGCAACACTCTTGAGTTCTTTAGCACAACTTGAGGGTGGTCCCGAAGTCATCGAACAAGCACGTTCTCTTCTCGGTAGCATAGAAGGAATCGATTTGAGTCCCTTGGATGAATTGGCCAGCAGTATCGAGGCGTTGTCCATACTTGCACCAGCTCCACCTAGCCTATTGGTGGACTTGACAGTCGCTCGTGGATTGGATTACTACACAGGAATCGTCTTCGAGGCAGAAGTTCCTGAACTCGGTGGAGAAGGACAGGTATTGGGAGGCGGAACTTACCGCTTGCTACACCTCTTTGGATTGGAGGAACTCGATCCTTGTTGTGGATTTGGTCTTGGTTTCGACAGAGTACTACTCGCTCTACAAAAACAGGCTGAAAGATTAGGAAGAACCGAGGTAGTCCCAGGAGAAGATTCTGGGCCAGCAACTGTAGCGGTCATTCCCTTCAAAGTTCCAGCCAACGAGGTACTTCCTTTGGTATCAAGAATCAGAAGTGCGGGCGAGCGATGTGTTCTCGAATTGCGTAGTCGCAAATTAGGCAAGTCTCTTTCTTGGGCTGATAATATTGGAGCCTCGCTAGCGATAATCATCGGTCCTGAAGACCTTGCCAAGAACCAGTGTTCGGTCAAGAGGCTCTCTGATGGAGAACAGGTCTCCTGCAGTGTTGAAGAAATTCTTCAGACGCTTGAACAACTGCGTTGATTATTCCTTGCGCTTCTTGAGGGTGACTGCACCTGCAGCGGCTGCTGCCATCGCCAACATCATGGTGAATCCGGGAGTATCTTCACCATCGCCACCGTCCTCCTCGCCGATTGTGAATCCCTTTTCCCAACTTGCCTCATCTATGGGCCACTCAACGGTTGAATTGTTTCCAAGGTAGAGCCTGAACAGAGCCTCTTCTCCACTTCCACCCGGATTAAGCCATGTTCCATCTTGCTTATCTCCGATTATCGTCATTTCAAAGCGAACCTGAAGATTGTTTGAACTATCCTCGAATTCTAGGTAATCTGGATTCACCGCGTCATTGAGTTGCACATTGTTCATTCCGTCGGATAGGGAGGGGTACTCTTTGCGGAAGAATTCGGAAGTGCCTCTGTACAAGGATAGATTGAGATTCTCGCAATTTCCATTGTTTGAACCAGAGCAACCTTCCTGTCCATTTGCCCAATGTCCACCTAATTCTAGTTGGATGCTACCACCAAATACACCATCAGAAGATAGTAGGAATGCAGTTTCTAATTTAGGATCCATATCGCACCAGATATCGATATCGAGAGTACCAGTTTTCCTGTATTCTTCGAGGTATGGCTCCTCTTCAGAGGCTCCGTTGCCTTCGGTATCATTGTCGTTGAAATGGTTCCAACAATCTCCTCCATCAGAGTATATTCTCATCGTAGTATTTCCTTCACGAGGCTGCTCAGGGTCTTCGTCAGAAGATTGCTGCATTGTAACTACAGAAGGTTCAGCAGTTGCTGGTACCAACACCAGCAAACACATCAACATAGAGATGGCTATTGCGCTCCGCATGTATGTATCTGACAGCCGCTGTGCTATCACCATTACGATTCCAAAATAAGACGCAAAAAGACGCAAAAATCAGTCAAATCTTTGGAAATGAGCCTTTCCACCGCCACTACTTCTCTTTTGGCGGGTCAACTTCAGTGCCTCTCCCAATTTGTCTGGTTCCATCTTTGGATCTCTCAACTTGTCACCACCGACACCGGTGATTATTGCCATCACTTTGATCGTATCTCCAAAGCCAGGGTCTTGCCTTGCACCCCAAATGACATGAGCATCTTCACTCACCTTGGCGGTCAATAGATCGACCACTTGACTCGCTGCTTCTAGAGTCATGTATGGTCCACCCGTAACGTGAATCAATACTCCAGTTGCTCCTGAGATGTCAATGTCCAGTAATGGATGGTTGAGGGCTTCATGAACTACTTCTTCTGCACCGCGATCGCTCTCTCCGTAGAGCATCATGGTGACTCCTCCATTGCCCATTATCGTACGAACATCCGCGAAGTCTAGATTGATTAGACTGGGCAAGGTAATGGTCTCAACGATTCCCTTGACGATTTCAGCGACTAATTGGTCCATTATTGAGAATGCTTCATCCAATGGTAGATTGGGTACGTAGTGTAGTAGTCGATTGTTGTCCAATACCAGTACTGCATCAGCAGTTCGGCGTAGTGCTTCTAATCCTTCAAGCGCCCTTTGCATTCTTTGTCTGCGCTCAACATGGAATGGAGTAGTGACGATTCCAACTACCAAGGCTCCAGCAGCCTTTGCTTCCTCAGCGACAATTGGACAGATTCCGGTTCCAGAACCTCCGCCCATTCCGCTGGCGATGAAAACTAAATCCGCTCCAGAGACGATACGCTTGATCATTTCACGTCCTGCCTCGGCACAACGCCTTCCAGTTGAGGGGTCTCCACCAGCACCCAGTCCACGGGTAATGTGCTTGCCCACCAATAATTTCTGTAGAGCGCGAGTATGGTCGAGGTGTTGCTTGTCGGTATTTATTGCAACGGTTACAGCGCCTTCGACTCCAAGATGGGTAATACGATTGAGAGTATTGTTTCCACTTCCTCCACAACCGATGATGAGTATCCTTGGATCGGGTACATCGAAACCACGCAGTTGGCCATCTAATAGGGCAGTGCCTCCTTTGACGTCACCTTCCACATCTTTGCGTAGTTCTTCGACTAATTCGTTGAACTGCCTACCGTGAGCCGATATGGAGGTCCCATCCTCCCCGTGTGTTGCACGGTCTTGCATCCCTATCCCCGAGTTGCCCAACGCCGTTCCCATCAGTATTAACCATGATGCTTGATGAAGAAGCGCGCATGAGGGTTTTGAGACCCCCGTCACAGGTCCAATGTTGTTGTTGACAAGGGTTAAACCCCGAAGGCCGGTGCAACGGTACGCCCTCGCTTAGCTCAGTTGGTAGAGCACCTGACTGTAGTTGGAAAAACACACGTCTCTAGCAGACATCAGGGAGTCCCCGGTTCAAGTCCGGGAGCGAGGACCTCCGATTGCTACTGATTACAGTCGGTCTTCACCCCTAGTCGAGCATTTGCTCGCTGCACTCACAGTCTGCTCTCCCCTAAAAGCGACGACTTCGACTTCCACTGTTAGGATGAATCAGGCGTTTGCCTTGTTCTTGTGTTCCAGCGTGACTACTTGTCCCCATTCAATCGGTTTTCTTCCGTCTTCGGTTAGGGCCCACAATACAGGATAGGGAGGTGCGTCCGGTTGTACGAAACCGTATCCATCAGTCATGTAGATCAGTCCTCTGATGTTGTTGTTCTTGTTCTCCTTGACATATTGAAATGCTGGAGCGAACGAAGTTCCTCCTCCGCCACGTATCTGGAATTTAGATGCAACGAACGGATTGGAGAAGTCGAAGACTTGAACATCGTTCACATGAGTATCGACCTGTAGAACAGTGATTTCGTATTCACCGAATGATGCTAAGATGGCTTGCAATTCTGAGAGGAAATCGTAGACTCCATGCTCCCATACGCTACCACTGGTGTCAATTACTGCAACCATCTCAATCTTACAACCTCTGCGTGAAGGTAGGTAGAGCCCTTTGTGCACATGTCTTCGATTAGGAGGTAGCCAAGTTCTGTTCCCTCCGATGAAGGGGGTTGTCCATTGTTTGAGGATGGTGCGCCAATCGAGTTTGGAAGCAGCCAATCTGTCCAGCACTCGTTGAAGTGCAGCACTGCGGTCTCCTTGACTCTTACCTGAACTAGCGGCGCTCATTGTCTTAGCAGCCCATTCTCGCCACACTGCATCGCTTCGCATCGGATGATAGTCCGGGTCAACTTTCAGGGTGATGGGGCCATCATCTGCATCACCAGCCTCGCCTTCTCCTCCACACGAACCCTCTTGGCATTGCTGAGGTTCAGGCTCTTTCTTGTCGAGGTCATGGTCGTCCATTAATTCGCCAATCATTGGCAATCTACCCGATTCCAATTCTTCGTAAATCTGCTCGGCATTCATGTTGAGATGTCTGTGATAGAGCACAGCCCCTTTAGGAACCACCAAACCATCAGCTTGCAAGACGGAATTAACTTCATGATCGATAGCGTAATTCCACATCATATGGTTCTCAATTCTGTCTTTCTGTCTAGAGAAATGCATCAAAGCACAGTGCAGAACTTCGTGGGCTAGAATGAACAGAGAATCATCGTCGCTCAAGCCGAGAATGAAATCAGCGCTACAGAATATACGTCGCCCATCGGTACTGGCAGTTCTGCATCGGTCGTCGGCTACTGGGATGATTTCCAGTTGCATAGCTAATACTCCAAGGAAGGGCCTCCAAGTCAACAGTTCCATGCGCGCACGGTTCCAGACCTCCAAGGCTTTCTTCTTCTGAACCTGGTCTTCTTCGGTCGGATTGATGACTTCGACCTTCCTCGTTTTCTTGCTCATGCGCTGATCTCCTGCATTGAGGGATCCAATTTGAGCGCGATTTCTTCAAATCTAGGGTGTTGAGTCAAGATTCCATAGATATTCCTCTTCTCAAATTCTTTGCAGATGTTACAGACTAGATTATTGTCGCATTTGTGCTTCTTTGCAGACTTTTCCTTCTCTTCATCAGTCAGTTCACATTTGCTGCACATGCCTTCTCGACAATCGTGCTTCGGACTCTTGCCAATCGTATTTTCAATATCGTGCCAAGCAACTTGAACCCAGGTCGGGGTCATTATTGCAAACAGGTCGAATAGCCCGTTGAATAATTCAGCAGGGTCATCATGTTCGACAAGTGCAGGAGCGATTGAACTTGTCAAGGCATATTGTTGGTCCATGCGTTCTGGGAAATCTATCTCAATATCGCCACGCAGCATTGCTTTGAGGTCTGGAAGCAGACTCTTTGAATTCCTGAATCCTTGCAATTCTATTCCGGCTCCAATTCCAACCAAACCGTCTATGATAAGTCCCAGTGAACGTTCTGGGATTCCTACCGTTTCCGCGAGTATTAGTTCGTCGCTCACTCTCGACCAAGCGCGCGGACTGGGCCACCCCCTCTCCAGATTGCCATTCATGTCTAGAATCAGTCCAGGTTTGTAGCGAATGAATCCAATGACATCGGGATGATGTTTGGTTGAAGTAGCGTAATCACACCAATCACTTGCTGAAGCATTCAAATCGAGATGCAGAAATCTGTTTGCCAAGGCGCTGGACATAGTGCGCGCTACTGCATTGTCTGTGGCGCGGTTTCCAGCAGCCACGATATACCAGCCATCAGGAACTTTGTACAATTCTCCAAGCCTTCGATCGAGGATGAACTCGTACGCCGCAACCTGCAGCGTTGCATCCGCAGCAGTCAATTCATCGAAGAGAATGATTCCTCTCTCAGGCGTGCCTTCAACTCCTTCTCGAGGCCATTCGCTTGCTACTATCCAATCGATTCCTTGTCGGTCTTCTCTGGGAACTGGAAGGCCGCGTATGTCAACCGGTTCTCGTTGTGCAAGTCTGACATCGATGAAACCAATTCCCTCTTCTTCAGCCACACTCTTGACCAGAGTCGATTTACCGATTCCAGGCGGTCCCCACAACATCATCGGAGGTAGTTTATCTGCCAATTCAGGGTTATTCCAAATGGCATTCAGGTGCAGGCTCAATATGTCCTTTGCTTCGCTTATTTCGCATGTTTGCAATCTACTTATTTGTTCATTCATTTTCTTCATCTCCTTAGGGCTCTCAATTCATATGGATAGTGCAATCGCTCAATTCCCATCCGCTCTAGGGCGACAATCCCAGAAATTCTGAATGAGTGTATGAGGCGGTATGTCTCGCGGTCAATTGAACTAGATAGTCGAGCAAGATACAGGCGCAGTTCAGGCCGGTCATCCTTCTGCATGAGTGCGATGTACAATCCAGCCTTGACCATCTCTGGAATGTGTGACTCTTCGATGATATCCGCCATTTCGATAATCAGATTCCTGTTTTTTCCATTTAGCTCAAATTTTTCGAGACAATAAATGATGTCAGCATAGTCGTTTTGCAAATAGGAATACTGGAACCGTTGGAGATTATTGCTAGATTTCAATTTCTCAATCAATTCAGAGCATACATCTAAGATTGCAGTTCCAAAGTCAAGATCGCGATTTGCATCGATTAACGTCAACCATTCAAGTGGAAATTTTGTACCAGTCATACAATCGCTCAGGTTTCCTAGTATAGGTGGCATTTCTTCATCCATGAATGACCTGCAAAGGAATTCAAGATCTAGGATGTCATAGGGGGCAAAGCAGCAATCAGTGTCTCTCCTGGATTGCGAAAATTGGGAAAAATAGTGTCGCCTGCTTTGTACCAATGGCTGCAACTTCAGAGGGAGTAATCT
>DAWL01000072.1:0-6713 GCA_002505935.1 Euryarchaeota archaeon UBA226
CGTATGGTGCGAGAATTGTTTTCATTAGCCAGAGATAAGAGCCCTGCGATCATATTCCTCGATGAGATTGATGCCATCGGAGCGAAGAGATTGGATGCTGCAACTAGTGGAGATAGAGAAGTGCAGCGTACGTTGATGCAATTGCTAGCAGAATTAGATGGGTTCGATGCCTTAGAATCAGTGAAAATAATCGCTGCAACTAACAGACCTGATATATTGGATGATGCATTACTGAGGCCCGGTAGATTCGACAGAATAGTAGAGATTCCATTGCCTGAGGATGCTGCAAGAAAGTCGATTTTGTCGATTCATGTCTCAAAGATGTCAACCTCTCGAATTTCCATGCCTAGATTGGTTGAGTTGACCAAAGGATTCAGTGGTGCTGATCTTAAGGCCACTTGTGTCGAAGCAGGAATGGTGGCGATTAGAGATGGCAGAAGCAAGGTTCTACAGAGTGATTTCCAAACTGCAGTACAGACTGTAATTAAGAAGCGAGACAAAAACGCGTCTCTAGCCAGTGCTTCAGATCTATACGTTTGAATTCAACGCACTCTTGAACCGTTTGCGATTTGGCCATCAATTGTAACTAGTTTAACTCCGCCAGCGCCATCATCGGCAGCTAACATCATGCCTTCTGACATTACGCCCCTTAGTTTGCGTGGTTTAAGATTAGCAACAAATACGACACTGCGACCCTGCATTTCTTCTGCACTGTAATACTCCTTAAGTCCAGCACACACAGTTCGGCCACTTTCACTTCCATCATCGATTCGAACAACATACAACTTGTCCGCATCTGGGTGTTCCTCTACGGAAGTAATCTCCCCGGTTCTCAATTCAACTTCCATGAATGTCTCAAAGTCCAACCATGTTGTGCCTTCGGGTGCCTGTTTTTCTTCATTCTTCATTTTTCCACTTCCTTTCATCTTCTGTGTGGGGTCCTTACTCTCTACATCATCTTCTACCAATGACTGTTCCTGAGATAGAATCTCATCTAGTTCCAACCTTTGGAATAAAGGTTCAGGAGAGGTTGGATTCCACGATATTGGTGCTTGCCAATCTTTAGCACATTCCCAAAGAATGTCACAAACTTCTCCATCTTCTCCTATAGATTGCCACAGTCTTTGAGCACTAAATGGTAGGAAGGGCTGGCTTGCAATAGCAAGCATTCTTGTCATTCTCCAGCAGAATACCAAAGCGGCTAACGATTCTGCTGCTCCATCATCATTCCTTGTTTCTTCTTTGAGATATTTCCAAGGCGCTGCGCTTTGAAGTAACTGATTTCCATATTGGGAGATGTTCATAACTGCTCTGAGCGCTTCCTTGTACCGGTGCTTATCGAGGCTATTTCCTACTGCAGCAAATAGGTCCTCTGTTTTCTTCTTCCATTCTACACAGAGACTAGCATCATCATATTGCAACAACGGATTATTTCCCTCATTTGGGAGTCTGTGTGCAAGAGTCAGGACCCTATGTACGAAATTTCCATGGCAGCCAATTAACTCAGAATTGATCTTCTCAACGAAATCAGGCCAATTGAAATCAGAATCGTGGTTTTCAGGCATGTTAATCCCAAGATAGTATCTCAGGGTATCGGCATCGAATCTTTCTAGGAAAGAAGGTAACCAAACTGCATGTTTTCTGCTCTTTGAGAACTGCCCGCCCGCTAGCATGAGATATTCCATGGCTGGAACATCGTCAGCCAGATGGAGCTGGCCTAAACTCGGGGAGCATATCTCATCAAGGTCAGTTTTTCCTGAAGCAGCATGATTCAGACCCATCAACAATGCTGGCCAAATTATAGTGTGGAATGGAATGTTGTCCTTGCCAAGGAAATACATGTGCTTAGGACTTTCACCACCTTCGGAGTTTTGCCACCAAGATTTCCAGGCATCATCATCAGAATACCTTTCAGCCCAAATTTGTGAACATGTCAAATAGCCCTGAACCGCCTCAAACCAAACATAGACGCACTTCCCTTGCCACTTTTTATCGTCCAGTGGAATAGGAATTCCCCATTCCAAATCTCTAGTAATTGCTCGCGGCCTCAATCCCATCTCTAACCATTGTTTGGTCATCGCTCTGACATTTGCTTTCCAACTAGGCATTCTCTGTTCAGCGAATTCTTCCAATTTTTGTTGAAATAGATCTAGACGATAGAATAAGTGCTCTGTGTCTCGAATCTCGATGTTGGCACTTGGGTCCATCAATGAGCGAGGCTGTAGTAATTCATGCGCCTCGTAAGTTATGCCACAGGAGTCGCACTGGTCGCCTCTAGCACCATCGCTTTCACAGCCTGGACAAACTCCCTCCACGTATCTATCAGGGAGAAATCTGCCACTCCCATCATCGCGAGTTTCGTAGTACTGTTGCATGGTTTTGGTTTCAAATAGGCCGGCATCAAGTAGTGATTTGAAATTCTCCTGCACTCTACTTTTGTGAGAGGGATCTGTAGTTCTGTTGAATAGGGCACCTCCATGCCCCCCGCCTCTAGTATCAACATGTGGTTTCCACATACAACCGAGGTCCAATAGAGCCTGATGATTGATAGAGTGGTATTCATCGACAATATTCTGTGGCTCAACACCTTGCTGTTCTGCTGTAACGGTGATTGGAGTCCCGTGCTCGTCTGATCCACTAACCATCAAGACCTTGTTTCCAAGAGATCGTTGATATCGGAACTGAATGTCAGGAGGCAGGTAGCAACCGGCAACATGGCCCAAGTGTAATGGCCCATTAGCGTAGGGCCAAGCGACACAAATTAACACATGTTCGCCTGCCATACGGCCACCTTACCAGCCGAGAGCGCGATGAGTTTAGGTGATTACTTTATCGACAACCCCTAATAACTTGAATCTGCACAGTGGGCTGTCGCCTCAGCACAGGAGGGCACACCCACTGATGGTTTCGAGCCTGTTAGTCATTTATGCAAGTCTTGCGCTAGGAGTATCTTTCCTGTGCAGCATGTTAGAGAGTGTATTGTTGAGTATTTCCCATTCTCATATCCAATTAATGCAGAATGATGGAAAGAAAGCAGGACAGATTTGGTCCAGATTGAAGGAGAATGATTCGGTTAGACCACTTACTGCGATTCTCACTCTGAATACAATCGCCCATACCGTTGGAGCAGTGGGTGTCGGTTCAGTGGTTCACGATGAATATGGAAATGAATGGGTAACATTGGCTTCAGCAATTTTGACCGTAGCAGTGTTGCTGCTTTCTGAAATACTTCCAAAGACTATCGGTTCTGCGTATTGGAAGAAATTAGCGACTCCGACAGCACATGTAACTCAGCAATTGACCTTGCTACTGACTGTGATTGTAGTTCCAATTGAGTGGTTCCGCAAATTATTGCCTCAAGCCCAGAAAACCACAGTTACTAGAGATGAACTAGCCGTTTTGGCGGATATAGGTGAGGAAGAGGGCACAATAGAAGAGGATGAGGAGAAGGTCATCGTCAACTTGTTACGATTGGCGGAGATAACAGTAGGCGAGATAATGACCCCGCGAGTAGTGGTGACATCATTCCCTGCAAATTATACAATTTCACAAGTACTCGAGGAACATCCCGTTCTACGCGTTTCTAGGATACCAGTATATGGAGAAAATATGGACGACCTTCAGGGCCTCGTGATACGTTCAGAGATTCTATTGGCTGCGAGCAAAGATGAGTGGGATACGCCATTGTCAAGCATGATGAAACCGCTCGATCAAATAGATGAGAAGGAAAGTGTGGATCATGCTCTAGATGTTTTCATCAGTAAGAGACAACAGATACTTGCTGTGGTTGATGACTTTGGGGGAACTTCCGGGATAGTCACCCTAGAAGATGCGATTGAAACATTGTTGGGAGAAGAAATAGTAGATGAAACCGATGAAGCAGAGGACATGCGCGAAGTGGCATTAGCGCAATCCAGTAATGGTATCAATTCTAATGACTCAGAAGAGTGACCTATCTAGGTAGTCTTGCATCAGTTTCGTTCTACCCTCGTGAATACTGTCTCCGCTATGGCGCAGGCCTTCGATAACATGAGTTTCATGTTTAACGTGCTCGATGTTCTCACTCAGTAATTGATAATGGCTCATCCCTAATCGTTCATCATCAGCTGCTTGAATCAAGAGTGTTGGAAATTCGGGCCTCCCCCATTCGGGAATTTTGATGTCTTCTCTACCAGTCAATGTGATTTCCGGATGAATCTTTTTCCATGCTTTAATCATCCAGCGAAATATCAATGGCCTCAATAGAACTAGTATGCCAGGAGTATATTCTTTGAGAATGAGATTATAATCAGTCATTGGAGACTCTAGAACGAGGCACCTGAGGTTCTGACGCCACCACCCTTCAAATCTCGATTGTAAACGAATTGCAATGTAACTTCCGAGACTATGTCCATGAATAGAGATAGAAGAAATCTTGTCTCTTGGTATGGAATCGAGTAGTTTGGCTGCATCTTCAGCACATTTTTGTGCTGTGAATTCAGGATCATCTGGTGCATGGCCATGGCCGCGTAAATCCATGGCAAGAACATGGTAACCAGTGATATCTCTGCACCTATTCAATGAACGAGAGGAATTAGAACTCCATCCATGGAGATAAAATATCAGCGGCGCTGTTTCATCTAACCATTTGGCATGAGCATGGATTGATATTCCATCATCACCTTTTACAACCAAACTTTGCCACTCTTCGTCTTCAATACAAGATATACTCCGTTTTGGTGTTTGAAAGAGAATTCTAAGGTACCAAATTCGAACTGACTGCATTAGCAGATATATGCCTATGATGAAGAGAACAACTGAAGATATTGTTGAATATGCAATGGAAAAATGTGTTTGTAAAAACAATAACGACGAAACTGAAATGAAAAATACTGCTGCAGCAAGTAAATACTTCTCCAAGGGAGACCCATGTGTAGCCTTACGATTTAGTCCAGTCATGAATCATCATCCGCTGCATCAGAATCAGCAGCAGCAGCAGCACGCTTTTCATCGATCTTAGCGATGCGCTTTGCTCCGAATTCACCAAGGCTCTCAAGCCTTGCCAACCAACCTGTCTCCTTTCCTGTTGGTACGTGATGAACTAGATAGGATGCGAAGATTTTGTCCCACATTCCTTGTCCGTAATCCTTGCCTACTACCTTTTTGAAGATGAACTCTGAAAGAGGGAATGCAAAACACAATATGCAGAGAACGAGCATTGTAGCATTAAGACCGTCGCTACTATTGTTTCCAATACCAGTATTTAGAAGGAATCCTAGACCCATGAAGAACATTGGGGCGTTGATATTGGTCATTATTCCATGTAGAAAAATCGGTGTTTCACCCTTATACGAAACAAACTTAGTACGAGAAACGAATTGGCCAATGTTCCTGCCAAATTTTGCTGGAATGAAGAAAACGTTCACAATGGGTAGCAATAAACCTCCGGCAAGAAGCCAGGTCATATCCGCCATTGCACCGGAAATTATGATAGATAATACTGCAATAATTACTCCCCAATTCCAAATGAAATTGACAACCCATGCTGCCGCTCTGTTGGTCTTTCCTGCTGGTACAAAGTCTGAAGGGAAGCCTTTGTCAGGTCTTTCTCTCCTAACTCTTTCTCTCTTCTCTCGAACTGGTTTGGGTTTAGCTGCAGGTTTTGCTTTTGCTGCCGGCTTGGCCTTTGCTGCCGGCTTGGCCTTTGCTACCGGCTTTGCCTTTGCTGCCGGCTTTGCCTTTGCTGCCGGCTTTTTGTCAATCTCTCCTGCCTTGTCAAGTAGTCCCATGTGCCTCAAACTCCGTATGTTGCGCCTATCTCACTATAAATCGCGAATTCTTCTGATTGCATGAATGCTTGAATTTCATTTTCAGGTAATTCGAGAAGTAATGAATCAACCATCTGGAAGAACTCGGTTCGCTGATCATCATCTGCATCTGATGGATTTCCTGCCACAGCGGCATAAAGTGTGAATTCATCACTACGGATGAAGGCATCAGTATCTGGTAACTTGCCCAGTAGGTTATCAATTATGGAAACGAATTCAATGAATAGATCTCCTGACTCTTCCTCCTCGTAATCATCACTTTTTTCCTCTTCCAAAGATGATAGTGGGGCCTCTCCATCAATGACTGCAGCAATAGATTTGCGTTCGGATAACAAAGCCTCTAGTTTTGGCTTCAACTTTTTCAATTTCGATGCCTGGCTCTTCTGTTTTGCGAGTTGATATTTTGGCTTCAACTTCTTAATCTCAGCCTCAAGTGCAGATTTCTTAGAATTCAACATCTCAAGAGTTTCATCATCAAGATCACTTGCTTCAGTCTCGAACTCTTCGTCTTCCGAATATGTTTCTTCAACTTCTTCTTCCACTTCTGAGGGCTCTTCGTCTGCAGGTATTGCATCCATCTCTTCCTCTTCATCCTCGTCTAGAAGTGTAATGGTAGGTGCATCCCTAATCTCTGCAACCTTGGAATCGTGTTCCGCTTTTCTCTTGACGATTATTTCGCGGTCTAGTTGGTGGCCGAAACGGTCAGCATACCTGTCCAGTAGACTACCGACTTCTCCTTCACCAAGTCTGTCGATATGTCCGTAAACTTGCTTCAGAGGTTTGCTACTTCCTCTCTTCCACAATGAATCATAACCATCTTTCTTCTTTTCTTTAGTCATGTCTGGCGGAGCCAAACTAGAGATCTTAGGAGCAGCAGCTCCCTCTAATGCACCTCTTGGTTTTGCG
>DAWL01000072.1:7078-13902 GCA_002505935.1 Euryarchaeota archaeon UBA226
GGGGGGATTGCAGCGGGGAGTGAAGGAGGCAAAGGCAAAGGCGGCAGGTCTGCCGGATTTGGAGGTGCAGCCCCCTTCTTCTTCTTCTTACGTCCCATGATGCCACCCTACGGGTGGCCTGTGGACTTCGCGCTTCTTCTTTAACATTGACCGCGTTTGAACTTGGCAGAATTACTCTATTTGAGTAAAAACTGATCATGAAATGAGTTGTCCCCATCCCTTTAGAACGACAAATGCTGCAGCTGCTTCGGGCAATGCTAGTCGGTCGCCAGCAGAACCCTCGATATTGATCGATGCCATACGAGTATTGATGTCCTCGGCAAGAATCTCTACTTCCATCATGTTGTCCATAGGTAATGCAATCGCTTCCTGTAGTGGGTCGAAAGGATCGCTTCCATCCGGGTCCAATCTGCTTAGTGGGAAAGAAGTGACGCGCAATCCACATTTGCCATGTAAAGAGGTCGGGTATCTAATGACTCGATGGCAATCGACAGTAACTACTTCATCAGTCTCACCAGCATTGCCCAGTACTACGGCAGCATCACTACGTAATATATCGACAAATGCGTCTCGATGGAAATTAGAATCCCCTTTCCGTCCACCGAGTGCATTGAGGTTTCCTTCTTCGAGACTTTCCCTTCTAACTGGGTGCTTAACAAGTTCCGCTAGGTCCTTCACAACCTTTTCACCGCGCGTTCTTTTCAATCCTCTGATTTTAGCAGATCTCTTGAGTGAATCAACGTAATTTGCAATCAATGCTTTGGATTGTACATCGTTTACTTCTCTGATAGTATCGAGTTTGCTTAGGGTGTCCCTAAGTCCATCCTTCAGCCGTCCAGCCCATCCTGACGCATCTCTTTCCATCGATCTTGGCAATAATGAGATTACATCTACTCCATCGCCTCTAATATGCGACACCAATTCCCTACGTGCCTCGCCATCGAGATGGGCTAATCCAGGGTCCCTATAGTGAAGGTGAAACCCTCTATGTCCAGAGAAAGTTAAGTGCAGATATTTTTCGTCAAAACCAAATTCAGGCTCGAGGAAGTCATTCCACAATTTCCAGGCCTGCTCACGAATCGATGTCAACATGCCAGTGAAATCGGTGTCTACTACTCCGGGTAAGTGATCTCCATCAAGATCGAAGATTAAATCCGCTCCTAACCACCCTTTGTCCTTCATTTTGTATTCGCGAGGATCTCTCCAGTATGCAGTACTGTAGAACACAGAATGTGGAGTTCTTTCGATTAGATTCCGCTTGATACTCGATAGGCCATCAAATCCCAGATGTCTGAGGGGCCTGCCCCCTCCAAACGGAATCAACATCCACTCTCTAGTGCGTAACCGGGGTGGAATCCAGCCATCGAAAGATCGGTAATATTGCTCAAATCTGTGAGCAAAAAGCGACCATCCCTTGACCATCTAGGTGCCTCCGCCTTGGTCCTGTAGCCGAGGGATGATGAATGACGCGGTCATTTAGCGGTAGAATGGGCGCTCTGTATCTTTGCCAGCAGTTGCAGAAGATGCCCCAGTTATCTCTTGATAGCATTTCCAACATGCATAGTGCTCATCGATAGGAATTGATTGGCCAAAGGTCAATCTCTTGCCACATCCGTGGCATAGAGGTCCAAGCTCTCCATTAGGGGCTGCAGCCAATGGAACATGGTCGTGGGGCATGCGTCTCAACCACCCGTTGGGGCGCAGGTCTTTCAATGTGAGCATCGGTCAGTTATTCATTGATAGTTTGATGATGATTTAGCAAATCTAGTGCAACCTCACAGGATTCAGCAACTTCAACTGACGGATCATTGAGAAAACGGTTGAGGATTTCTCGGCTATTTCGATTACCTATTGCGCCCATCGCTTCTGCGGCCTCATGTCTAACCATAACGTGTTCATCAAGATCTTCTAGTCTACGATTCAGGGCTGGTAACGCCCTCGAGTCCTGCATCTGCCCCAAAACGTATGCCAATTCATGTCTCAATAGTGCTGAAGCGCTAGAAAATCCGCTACACAAGGCTTCAACAGCCTCTTTTCCACCAATATTCCGCAGAGCAAAAACGGCCCTCATCCGCACAAACATCCTCTCAGTTTCATCATTCAATACTTGCTTCAGAGTTTCTACATCCTTTTCGTTGGACGGAGGAGCAGGGTCTACTGAGCCAAATTCACTGACCTCGGGGATATTTCCATCATTCATACTAAGATGTCCTCCCGATGAATTCGATTGAATCAGGCTCAAATTTCGCATTGATCATACCTATCTCCTGCCCTTTCTTGAGGAATCTACGAATTGCTTCTCTTCCCTCATCTCCATAGTCAATAGTGCGTTCATTGACATACATCTTAACGAATTTTTCATTCGTTTGATCATCGATACCCCTTCCCCATGCCTTAGCAAATTCTAGTGCCTGCTCTGGATTTTCTAGTGCATGAATAATGCTCATTCTAGTCCAATTGGTAATATTCTCAATCGTTTCACGACCGAGATCCTTGCGGACAATGTTACCGCCCAACGGTAATGGTAATCCTTCATTATGTTCTGACCACCATACTCCAAGATCAAGATGAACATCAAGTTCGTGCTCAACATAGGTCAATTGCCCTTCATGGATGATAAGACCGGCATCAACTTCTCCGGAATTAACAGCTTCGATAATCTCGTCGAATGCGATAACTTTGATCGCAACATCACCCCAAGCCATTCGCAAACCTAGATAGGCGCTAGTCTTCAAGCCTGGAACTGCAATCAATCCATTCTTGATATCTTCTGTGTCCCTGCCGCTTTTGGCTACCACCATCGGTCCATATCCCTCTCCCATACTGGCGCCACAATTCATCAAAGCATAATCCTCGGCGACCTCGGGGAACGAGTGAATACTGATTGCACTAACTTCCAATTCTCTGTTCATTGCGCGTTGATTCAAAGTTTCTATATCCTGCAATTCATGAACGAAGTGATATCCCGGAGTCGATATCAATCCGGAAGTCAAAGCATGGAACATGAAAGCATCATCAGGATCGGGTGAATGACCTATTCTTACGACTTTGAGAGATTCAGAATTCAAGTTATTTTCTTCATCCATGCTGCGCCGAAATGGGGCCCTCATTTCAAGATAGTTAGATGCTGATAAGAACCGATTTGACAAATATTGGTAATTATGATAATCGTTGATTTTTGCCGAGTGCCGACAAAGATTCTATTTCAGATGGGGTGATGCAGTAGCGAGGATAGTCATGCGGATACGTGGGGGGCCACTGGTCGCTTTGTTGCTAACTTCACTTTCAATAATGGCACTTGTACAAGCAGCAACACCTAGTGGTATGGGCTTTGTTGGTGTGCATACAGCGGGTCAGGAAAGTTTCGATGAAACGCTTAGTGTTGCCCTATCCCCGGACGGTTCTCTTCTTGCAACAGGGACCGAAGGATATGTTGTTATTTCACGCATGTCTGATCGTTCTGTAATTGAAACAATATCAGTAGCAGACCATGTAACTGCTCTAGAATTTTCTCCAAATGGAGAATATCTTGCTTTGGGTCTTAGGTCCGATTCCCTTTCCGGGGATGCACTTAGGGTTCTACTCACTGAAGACTGGAGCGTGTACGAAAAATCATTTGCTAATGGTAAAAACCCACGTGATATATCATTCTCAGATGCTGGAGACAAGATGCTTCTGCAGGGGCAAGATGGTGATATCTTTGAATTGTCATTCCCAGAATTCTCCATATTGGGTCACATGACGGGGCACCATTTGGATGATATTACATGTACAGATTATGGATATGGTGGATTGATTGCAGTATCTGGAGGATTGGATGGTAAAATCGCTTTCTGGGATCTTTCTGATTACTCACTTTCCTCATCACTTGATTTCGAGGATTCTGAAATCGTTGATTGTTTATTCAACCCATCATCTTCTCAAGTTGCCATATTGACAAATGACGGAAAAGTTAGGTCATATTGGTTGAACGGGTCTTTGGTTGAAAACTCAGAACTGGATTTCATACAAGCCAAGCAACTCCAATGGAGTCATGAGGGGGATCATCTATACGTTTTGGAAACCAATATTCTACCCTCTTTGCAGCGCGTTAGAGTAAATGATTGGGTAGTCGATGAGTTCACTTACATAGGTCACAATGTGAATGGATTTGATTTATCGAATGATGAAGATACATTGGTTACCAGTACTGGTACTATACATTCAGGGGTATATCAGTCGACATACTTCCAGCAAGGTTTTGGAGAGCCGGGCGATGATTTTGATCAAGATGGAGTGCCTGACCACATTGACGTTGATGATGACGGCGATGGGATTTTGGATATTTATGATTACAGCTGTTCTAGTTCAGATTGCACTAAGGACCCAGATCCCAATTATATGCGTAATATTGAGTTTGAAGTATCGAATGAGGAGTTAATCATAAGTGACAGCATATCTTTTGATAGATACGATTCTAATGCATTGAGAAATTTGACTACAAGTCTACTTTCTGATGATAACAAAATCAGTGTCGATGAATTAACCTGGATGTCAACCGCCATGTGCGATAATATTCGACATAGGGACGTTATCGATCAATGGCATTCAATGATTGAGGTTGAGGGTTCACAATTGAGTAATGGAACTCTATCCTGTGAACCCGTATCTGGAATTTCTTCCAACGATTTTGGCGATTTGAGTCTGAGAGCAACATTTACTTGGGTCACGACATTTGATTTGTCGAGTGCTCCAATTGCGCCCTATAATATTACAGTAAAGGGAATCATCTTTGCTCCTACTGGCTCTTCGGCAATTATTGCCCCTCAGTTCCCGGCTTCAATCGATTTTGTCGATTTGAATGCAGAAAATAATAGAATTGACCTTTGGAATCGGAACGAAACAACTAGGATTGTGTTAATGGAAGAATTGGAGGAAGAAGGGCCCGGGTTGACCGGCTTAGTGGCGTCGTTCATTTCAGACAATTATTGGATTCCAATAATCAGTTTCCTTGGAATCCTTGTTGGCTTAGGACTGATTATCAAGCAAAACAAGGACATTGCTAATGCATTAATCCGTGGAGAGAGAGATGAAGATGACGAGGAGGAAGAAGAGGATGATTATGATGATGAATCATATGATGACTCATATCTAGACGAATCTGAATATGAAGAGGAAGATTATGATGACGATTCAACATGGAGTAGTGAATCAGAGTCTCTGCCACCTCGGCCAAAACGGGGCCCTCCTCGAAAATCCACAAGAAGAGTGGCGCATGAAGAGTATCCAATCGATGACTCCCCTCCCGTCAAGGCTAGGAGAAAGCGCGTTAGTAGTAAACAACCAATTGGTTCTAAGCGCCGAACTCTTTCTGAATCTGTAGAACTGGATTATGATTATGGCCAAGACGGGGTATACCATGATGGTGATTGGGATACGGAGTATGACGTTTACGAACCGCCCCAAACCAAAGTCCGAAAGGTGCGTAAAGTGGAAAATGTTCCTGAACTTGAAGAGGAAGTCCCCAAGCCGGAGAAAAAGAAGGGTAGAAGGAAGGTTAAGAGGCGCAATAACAAGAAGGAAAAAACCTCCAGTAAAGCAGCAGTTGATGATTCCATAGTTGCAAAGAAAGTTGTTGCCACCAAGAAGCGCAAAACAGGAGTGTCAAAGAAACCTCAAGATGATGGCGGCAAAGACTCGTCAGATGATGAAGAATCAGCAATGGACAAGGCATTGGGAATGTTAACGGGAGATAAGGATTGATTCATTTCCTCGCTCAACTGGAAATCCTCAATCTCTAGAACTTCAGAAATAAACATTTCAAGTCCTGCTTCTACTTCACTGTCGAAATCATAGAGAACTTCTTCAAAATATCTTCTTATTCGATCCTCTTTGAATCCACTTCTGGCTGAACATGCCGAAACAATTTCTTCCTTGACTTCGGGGTTTCGGAATGAGTTGAGGGAATTCTGTAATTCTTTGTAGGCATCACTAACAATATCGAGAGGAGCATCTCTATGGGTAGCAAAAACAGCGAACACCATCGGTAAACCAGTAACATCTTTCCATTCCATACCAAGATCCATGCGAACTAAATCAGGTCTTCTTTGAGCTTCATGTAATGCTCTATCTCCAATCAACAAGGCTCCATCGCATCTCTCCAACATAGTTTCTAGATCGGGGCCCATTTCCACAGGTCGTGGGTCATGGCCGCGCTTCTTCAGAAGATACATCAATAATCGTCTAGAGGTTGCGGAATCTGTAGGTAATGCAACATCTCTCATGTCTTCAATTTCTCTTTCCCCAAACAATAGTACACTACCAACACTTCCGTCAGATATGATACCCATTCCTGGAACTAATGATAACTCATTTCTGTTTAGTGCCCAGTCCGCAGCAGGAACGGGAGCAATCAAGCAGTCCTTTCTGAGAAGATGACCAGTCAACCATGCAGGTGGGGCGGCGAGAATCTTCCACTTGTCTGAGATTTGATGGTATAGCGGGTCACAATTGAGGAAAGCGACTCTTCCTAATGTTCGCTGCCATGTTGACGTATTTTCCATCATGTCACCTCAATTGACCATTGGTAGTGATCTCCTTCGTGAAACTCGGTCAGCAATTACACGTTCGAATTTATTGTAAACTGTATTTCTACGTACTGCATCGCATCCTGATCTTTCAATGAGTCTACACATGTCATCGATTCCGTGATCCAGTGGGGCTGTTGAACCAGCAAGATGCATTATTGATTCCTGAAGTACGGTTCCATCCACGTCATCAGCCCCACAAGAAATAGCCATCTCAGTAATGGCATCACCAACATTCATTCTATATGCCTTGATGTG
>DAWL01000038.1 GCA_002505935.1 Euryarchaeota archaeon UBA226
TCATTGTTGATGACTTCGACGTTAGTACAGCTAATGGTGCACAAATTGAGAGTGTTCATCTCGTAGTTTCATTCGCCATTCCCGACCAACTTACTCAGGATTCGGTTAGATTCTCAGTTTCAGTTGATGGCCAGAGTGAACTGCTCAAGACATGGGCCCATACCACCTCTGGAATAGATGAAATGTCCTCGCCTTATTGGGTCTTGAATATCAGCGAAAAGTTTGATTGGGATTGGGACAAAATTGCAAACTCCCAACTAACTTTGGACTATGTCAGCGTAGGTGGCACTGATGATTCTCAATTGCAAGTCGATGCGGCTGGATATAGAGTAGTTCACCGCAAGGCATCTTGGGGATTGGAGACATCCGCAGCCAGCATTGAGATACCCGACCTTGAGTTCCCTGTATTCGATCTTAACTTCACACTTGGAGAATGGGACGGCCTAAGTTTGTCCACATGCGGCCTGCTAGCATTGGAGAATCAAACTGGAACTTGGACTTCTGAAATTATTGAAAGACCACATATGCAAACTTGGGGCAGATTGTCTGATGTCGGAACATGGAGTGGAAGTCTTGAAGTTCGAGCATCGAACAATGCAGAACAATGGACTGATTGGCAAGAGACTACTTTCGCATCAATACTTCCTGCAATGGCTTACCTCCAGGTCAAGGCAAATGTCGAAGATGGTTGCCTAGAACGGGTAAGAGTTGACATCAATGACCCAACATTGACTGTCACTTTCAATGTACATGGCGATATCTCTGGAATAATTGCCAATCAGAGTTTGGTTCAAATCTCGATTTCAGGAAACATGGTTGCTAGGCAATTCCTCTCTTCTACTGGAAGTAATGAACATATTGTGCAGATTGGAGATGCCTTGCCCGCCAAGGGTGAACCTTTGACGATCTCCGTTAATTCTGCTTTTGCCTGGAATGATGATGGTGAACCAATGTCCTTAGTTGTCGAAGTCACCGCATTGAAAATCGATGGCGCCTACAGAATCTCTTGGGATGAGCCGCCTACCTGCTCAATACCCTCTGAACTTGAATTCGATGAAGATGGAGGTGGTACATTCATCAGCCTACCTTGTAGCGATGATTTGACTGCTGTTGAAGACTTGGAATATTCTGCAGTTTCAACAAATGAAGACATTCTCGTGGCGGATATATCTGGAGACCAGATTCGCTTGAGCCTAGTTCCTGAAGCCAGCGGCGAGGCTACAGTCATTGTTTCCGTCATGGACCGACCGGGGCTTGCTGAAAGAAATACTTGGAGTCAGAATATCTCAATTATTGTCAACTCGGTAAACGATGCTCCAATCCTAGACAATCTACCACCTCAGATTCATGTTTCACTTCCAGAAGCGGCTTACCTTGATATTGAATTTTCAGATGTTGATGATACTGAATCAGAATTGACAGTTTCCATGGATTACTCTTGGGCACAATGGAATGGTGAGCAGATAAAGATTCAACCTGCAACTACTGGAGAATGGACCCTGACAATTACGGTAAGCGATGGTGAACTTGCAGCATCTCGCGAAATAATTGTCACATCTCAAGCACTTCCCGATCTACTGGTAGAAAGTGTAGAGGCGGACGGGAATACAGAAGAAGTCGTAGCCGGAGATGTTGTCGAGGTTGTAGGCTGGGTTAGAAATGATGGACAAGAAGATGCACAGTTTATCTCGATCAAGTGTCTTGCTGATGGCCAACCTTTCGATGTTGCAATCATCGATTTGATTTCCCCCGGGCAATTGCGTAGAGCGATTTGTGACTGGCAAGTTCCTGCCGACGACGATGCGGTTAGATTGACGATAATTCTCGATCATACACTAGAGATACGAGAAACGAATGAAAACAACAACCAAGGCAACCTGACAATTGCTGTAAAGAGTCCCGAAACTAGTGGTTCTAGCGAACAACAATCTTCAGGTGGAATTAGTGATAACGTGCAGATTGGATTAACGGTAACTGCAATAATGGCAATTATCGCAATTTTCTTCATGTTTGCACCAAAAGGCATCCGCAAAATCGAATGATGCGGAATGGTCCCTTAATCAAACACCGTAGGGCGGATAAACGCGAAATTACGGATAATCATCATAAGTGGCTGGACTCACAAAGGGGTACTCTTCTGGCTGTGGGGGCCAGCAATCCTCGGATTGCAAGGAAGGGTGGAGTGTGGGAACATGAGTGAATTGAAAATCCGCATCGAGACCGATGAATGGACATATGAAGAATACATTGAGGCATGATTATTTCTTGTGTCTTGGATAGACACCTGTTGGCAGTAATACTGCTGTAGAACGAGCAACTTCACCTTGTTCTATAGATAATATCTCCTGACTTCCAAGTAACATTTCAGCGGTAGCCACTAATTCTCCCTTAATCGAGTTCAAAGAAACTTCATCCCCAGGGTTGAGATCATCTGGCATATTTACTATCCCTGGCCTCAACAATGGAGCACCATGTGCAATACTGGCTGCTGCACTATCCTTGATGACTACACTGGGACGCGATGCAACCAACAATTCCATCGGTTGAATCATTTGAGTAATAGCGGAATCATCCCCTTTCTCGCTGTATAACCACCAAGCATCAGCAAGTTGTTCCATTGTGACACAATTTTCTATTGAGAATATTCCACTTGCAGTTCTACGTAATTCAACCAATTCAGTCTTCTTTCCTATCAATAATCCGATATCTCTAGCCATTGTACGGATATAGGTTCCAGCTTCACAATCGATTTCTAGGACAACATGTTCAGAATCATCATCTAAAATCTCTAGCCTATCGATTCTACGCGTCCGTACTTGAACCTTGACAGCAGAAATATCAGGGGGCACGTTGTATATGCGGCCACGTTGCTGTTCTACAGCAGCTTCGATTCGTTCCATATCAACTCCACCATGGACCCTCAATACAGCAACATATGTCTTTGAATGACTAAGCAATCCCGAAGTCAAGCGCATAGATCTACCAAGTAACAATGGAAGCACTCCTGTGGCAAAAGGATCCAAAGTCCCCCCATGCCCCATCTTTTCGATGCCCAGTAGTTCTTTGGCCCATGCTGTTAATTGATGCGAAGTAGGTCCTGCAGCCTTGTCGAGAAGTATGATTCCAGCCATCATCCTCTCTTCCAATGTACGTGCTTCTGGCCTCTTTCCATGCTCAGCCGAAGTACTCGCTTGGCTCACCGTGATTCTCGTCAATCTGATACCTCCTCAATAATTTTCAATACCGCAGAAAGAACTTCTTCTGCACTCAACTCATCAGCATCCACAATGTCAGTATAAGGCGTCTTATCAGCAGGATCTAATTGGTACAACTCCTGAAACCTGTGCAAATCCTCACTCTCTCTAGCAAGAATCTCTTGTTTGCGAAATTCCAGATCTCCGCCTTCGCGCTGTACAACCCTTCTCGATCTCTCCTCGATTGAGACTTCCAACCAGACTCTCTTTACTGGTAGTTCCAATTGGTAAGCCCACCATCCTGCCAAACGACTCTCTACTACTTGTGGTCCATCTTGCTTGAGCATATGTCGCTTCAACTCCTCATCAAGCCTCTTATCAACCTCGAGATCCTCTCTGCACAATTCAGCAAATGCACTCAACTTCATGCCTCTTCGTTCTGCTTCTGAACGAAAAATCATACCTCCATTGAGATATTCCCAGCCCTTAGCATCACATAGTCCTTCGACCAATGTGCTGGTACCACTTCCCGCTTGGCCACTGATAGTAACTAGAGGCAATGCATCACTTCCACTGATGCCTACAGATAGAACATCGCAACTCTCCGCTTCCTGCCCTCTCAACTACATCCCCATCACATTCAGGGCAAATAGTCCCTTGTTGAGGAGGAGTGCGTGCAGAAATAGCAGTAGGTATCAACTTACCAACTTGCTTCTTACTCTTGGCCTTACTTCTTGTCTTGCGTTGATTATTACGGCCTCTTCCCCTGCCTGAAGATGCACCTTCTTTGGTTTGAATCAGATGTAGATATGGCTCTGGTATAGTCTCACCTGCAAGAACTACTGGATGAGATTTGAATCTTAGCAATTTGATGTGCCTGTCAACCGCCCTTCCCAAAGGTGCAGACATGCAGATGTATACGCAAATCCACGCTGGGAAGAACAGGAATGTGCCGGTGCTCATGTTCCAATGTTGTTTCCATGGAAGCGATACGTAATCAACACGATATCCGCTAACAACCTCACCAACCCATGCAAAAATTGCAATGATGAAGATGAAGGTGAACATCATTGGTTTCATTCCACCCATCTGTACATCCATCTGTTCAGGCATCAATTGTTGTTGTAGAGTTGCTGCCTTATCCTTGCGAATCGGATCTCTTGCCAAGGTTGCTTCATTCATCATTCGGCGCACCTGAGACATGCGGTGACCGATGTGAGCCTGCTTGATTGGATCGATGAAGAGATTGCGCAAAACGGTGTTAATCAACATCGAAGCAGTGCCGATAAAGAATACTGTGATGACGAACCATTTCTCCTCAGGAAGTATCGGCGCTAGCAAAGGATCCGCATAGTCGGCTAAACCAGATCTGAATCCTTCATTCATCAACAAGAGCATCATCAGGAGCATGAAGAACAGCATCAGCATCATCTGACCGCCCGGTGGTGCGGGGGGCCCTGGTGCTGCTCCAGCCTGTGCCATGTTTACTTCCGTTGGATTACGCTGCATAAGGTTGTTTGAGAAGAGTTGACTTGGAAATGCTAGATGCTCCCTCCGACATCTTTTCACCGGAGACGTTCATTGCAAAGCATGGATGCGGTTTCTGCGACCATTGCCATGGCCGAGGCGCAGGCAAAAATGGGGTTGCACGATGATGCGATCTCGGAATTGCGAAGGGCTGTTCGCGTGCATCCAAGAAACAGTGAGTTACACGAAAAATTAGGGCGTATATTGTTTCAACAGCAAAGATATGAAGCCGCTTTACCACATCTGCAAAAGGCGATTCGAAAAAGCGAGGATTCCGGTGAACTGCACATGTTAGTTGGAAACTGTGCGTTGTCCACCGGCCGGAGTAAAGCGGCTTTGAAATCCTTTGAACGCTGTATGGCGATTTCCTACAAGTCCAATGAAGCATTAGCCAATATTGGACGCGCTTTGATTGCTAGACGTAAGGCAGACGTTGCTTGGCAAAGGTTACTGGATGCTTTCGTTGATGGCGGTAGCACTTCTGAAGAGTTGCATTCCGTCCTAGAGATGTGCGCACCATTAGTTTCAGAACAAGTTCCATCTCTAGCCTCGAACCATTCCGAACCAACTTCCTCGATCTCCGCTGTCCAAGCCCCGCCTGGTTCTATAGAAGCGATGGCAGGAATCGTACAAGATGACATCGTCCATGAGGCAATAGACCTCGGCATGGGTCTTCTTGAAGAAGAAGAGGAAGATACAGATAACAGACTAAAGATATCGATGCCTGGATCTGGATTAGATACTCCTGAATCAAGAGCAGAATGGAGTCAGCCATTTGAGGAGGTTTCCGAAACTGAGGAGTCTGATTCTTGGATAAGTTCTGATCACTGGGATTTGGCTACTACTACAGCGATACAAACTCCTGAAACAGAGGTCCTACCTGAAGTAGAAATTGAGGAACTAGAAGAAGTGGAACATGCTAACTTGCCATTCCAAGTAGGTGCGAGTACAACTTCTGTTGAAACTCCCGATACCACTCTCGATACATCTACAGAAGAGATGCCTGAAACGCTTCCTGAACCAGATGAGGAGAACGTTTCTGAACAGGATATCATTGAAATGCAAGAGATGCCCCTACCAGGACAACCAGTTGTGGCCAGTGAAGATAATGCCTTGACACAATTAGCCAAACTTCCACAGGAACAGAGAGTCTGGTGCTGGACCACCTCCTATGGAGAAGTTCCTTGGGGAATGGAATTGCTGAAATCGAGGCCTGATGATCGTATCGAAGCTGCCAAAGCAGAACTATCTGCATGGACTCAACAAAATCCTGGTATTTGGCTAGCAGTCGACCTGCAAGTCGAAGGAAGGGTCCCTGTTGACATTAACAATGTCAGGGGAGCCATAGAAGGATTGGAAATCCCAGTAATTCTACTTGTAGCAGACCAAAATCAACCATCCTCATGGCCGGTTTGGGGCAAGAACTAGCAGTAATCAAGAGAATACGAAACCACAGGTCGCACAGGTTGCACTACCTGCTGGATTATTTGTCCCGCAGATTTCACAGACCAAATCCTCAGTTCCATCATCCGCAGCAGCTTCTTCTCCACTTTCAGAATCTTCTCCCTCGCCCTCAGGCTCCTCTTCTGAAGTCTCTTCATCTGAAGTCTCTTCTTCTGGATCCGCGGAGGTTACTTCCTCTCCATCATCTTCGCTTGCTTCGGCTGATTCTTCATCGCCACCTTCACTCCAAGCTTCAGCAGCAGCAGTCAACTCACCTTTGTTCAGGTAGTTGTTGTCATCAGCATCGAAGCCAATAGCATGGGCCAAAAATGCATCTCTATCAGTTATGCCATGAGCCTCCATCACCTTGGATAGTACATTCTCATTCCAACTGAAGTTAGAGGAATCTCCATCGGAACTATCTCCATCTGCTTCACTATCTGCAGAGTCGTCTGAAGAATCATCAGCAGCAGCGGATGGTAGGCTGGCTAGGGAAGAATCATCTTCAACCTCGTCACCAAATGTAGCACCGTGGAATTTCTGCATGGCTTCAGCATCGATGTCGCCATCTCCCTTGATTTCGTAGGATACTTCCAGTCTCTCATCCTTGGCGATGACTGGAACAGTCCATTCTACCTTGGTGCCATCTTCCTGTGAATCGGTATTCATCTCAACATCGCTTCGCTTTTCATTACCTGCACCGCGTACAATGCAATCCTTGATTTCAAATCCTGCAGGGAGGATGTCATGAATCACCAAATCTTGTAGCGCAGTATCCGATCTGTTCTCGAATATGATCATCACTTCATAACGGCCCTTTCCGCCTACCGGAATTACCGTCTTTCCAGCACTGAACTTTCTTCTCTTGTGTGAGACTCTGATTACTGGTGCTTCTGCAGCATCTCTGGCACAGACTGGTCCAAATCTCTCAGCACTGAATTCAGTACGTGCTGGAGCAGCAATCTCCGCATTATCTGGACTCGGGTCAGGAGCGGTCAACGAGTAACTAATCTCCATCGTTGAATTAGGTTTCAAGCCAACAGGGCCTCGAGTTCCGATTGTCAATTGGATAGTACATCCATCGCCATCAGGACTCCTTCTGAACTCCTCAAGGGTCACTCCATCCTTCAATTCCACGCGGAATTGCTCTGGGCTCATTCTATCTCCATCGATTGTGATGGCAATTGCCTCTGGATCAGGATTTGAAAACAGTCCTGGTACATCATCGGTTAGTCGCATCAGATTGATATCTGCGGAACCAGTATTCTTGATGGTAATACAGGAATTAACAACCTGCTCTCTGTAACTTCTTAGAGTAGATGCATCATATGTCTTGGTCACATCTGCTTCCAAAATGGTGAATGTCTGTGGCTCCAGTTCAATGCTACCGTTGGTTTTGTGTTCAACTCGAGGTATTACAGAATACCCCAATTCATTAGTGAAGTCTGGGCGCTCATTCGCGGCTACTTCCTTTACCTCAGATTCCCACTTTCCTTGTGGGGGTACGTCATCCGACACGTCCGCTACATCAAACAATAGTTCGTCGCTTCCAGATACTCTGACCTGAAGTTTGACAAGGTCAACAGCGAAACTTGAGCGGTTCTCAAAGACTGCTTGACAACGCCAGTTATCCGGGCGCTCATCCTCATCAACAACCATGTAAGAGAATCCTCTACAGAAGGCATCGACTTCTGTGAAATGCACACTAGAGAGAGTTGCATCAGAGGAATAGGTGGCTTTGGTCACACCAGCGTTGACTGGCTTGATATCTTGAACCAAAACATTGGCCTCGCAAGTCAAGGTCCTTGTCTCACCCGCTTGTAGAGTTCCAACCTTCCATGTTAGGACCCCACCTTCGACATCCCCACCAGAGGTGATTTCAATTGCATCGGGCACATCTCTTGTTACTTCTACATCATCGACTTGTACACTAGAGACGTTCTCAACTTCCAACTCAAGAGCAATAGCAGTAGCCTCACTATCATGGGACACTGACAAACTGCGCTCTTGAGAACGGGAAGGGTTTGTATCAATGCGTTCCCTGATAACCAACATTCTTGCACCCTTCACTTTGTAATCGACACTGTGGTCACTATCGGGTTCCAACTCGTCAACTGGCATGTGGTCATTACTGAAATCTGTAGATTCGGTTCCAGACAGGAAGACATCGATATCCCATAGCCTGTCCTCGGAACTTGGATTGTGGAGTGTCATTACTCCCTTTACATTCTGCTTCACGATATCTCCATCGCATGAAAGTAGAGCATCTTCAGTTTCATTGAGTGATGCGTATATCTTGTCACCCTGTATTGAGTCAACAGATCCAATATCTCGCAGAGATCCTCCGGCATGGACACCTGAAGGAGTAGAGGATTCATCAAATTCGGTACCCTCTTCGTCAGAACCACCAGTCAATAAGTCAGCACTTGGCGGTTCAGGAGCATCCTCAGGAGGTGCTGGAGCAAGGAGATCTACCCCCGGCGGTGCAGGTGGAGCGAGTGGATCATCGCTTGGAGGGGGCGGTGGCGGTGTTGCCAACAAATCTAGACCGGGTGGTGCAGGTGGTGCGTCCATCTCAGGAGGAGCAGGTGGCGCATCCATTGGAGGGGGAGGTGGTGCCTCTAGTCCAGGTGGC
>DAWL01000116.1 GCA_002505935.1 Euryarchaeota archaeon UBA226
TCAGCGTGTTGTGCAGCAGCACCATGCAAATGTTCCATGAGCATCGACAATGACCCCTTTGCATCTCCTGATCTGAGCAATCCTTTGGCCTGCTCACAAAGTGCGTCTAGATTGGGACCTTCTGGCTTAGCAGGCGCTTCTTCAATTCTTGCGGCAGAACGAACCTCTGCTTCCTCCACAGCAGCCTTCTTTGCTGCCACTAATCCAGCAGCAGAGTGTAACTCCTCCCTGTCGAGGTACAGGTTTCCGTCAGAATCGTGTAACCTTGCTTCTTCTAGAACGGCTTCTCTATCCCTAATCCCATGTGCTTCCATTGCGTCAGAAACATCGTCTTCAGACCAGACTAATTCGGCTCTTTCTGGCGCCGCTTCAGAAGTCTGTGCTTGACCCATTATGCGCATTTCAGTTTCACTCGCATCTGCAACAATGCCACCTTCAACACCCTTCTGTAATAATTTCATCAGCAAGTGGTGTCCGGGAAAACTCTCTAGAGCGACTTCAGCCCATCGTTTCGCACCTTGGGAATCACCCATACGGTCGAGTATTATTGCGAGGTTTGCTGCGGCTGGACCGTGTTCTGGATTCAGGTCAAGAGTGATGACAAAGGCTTGTCTGGCACTTTTCGCATCACCTTGCGCTTCAAGGATAACACCCCTGTTGAACCATGCCATTTCGGCTCCAGGATCCATTGATATTGCTTTGTTGAACAAGGCTAAGGCACCGCGATTGTCTCCATCTCTGGTCATCGCTTCACCTTCGGCGATTATTCTCTCGACCTCATCATCATCCTCATTTTGAGAATCTTCTTCCAAATCTTCGTCCATCTGAAGTTCGGTACTCAAAGCACTGCTCACTTCTCCCTCAACCCCTTCGTCAATATCTACCATTGCCCAAGGGTCATCAGCACTATTTTCTGTGCTCGGTCCGGAGTCTTCATCGGGTTGATTCAAGGTAGCACCACTTGGTGTCGGGAAAGAACATGGGATAAGCATTGCCGCAATTAGTTCCCCTACGGGGAGTTGCTTCGCAAATACCTTTGAATGTGTACTCCTGCCAAGTGCCATGACTGAGCAGCCATTGCGTATATTGGGGTTATCTGGTAGTATAGGTAGAGAATCGAAGAACAGCAGATTGGTTCTGCTAGCATTGGAGAAGGCAGAAGAGATGGGTGCTGAGATTGAATTTTGGGATCTTGTTGAGAAACCATTGCCATTGGTCGGTGAAGAGGGTTGTTGGCAGGATGCAAATGTCAAGGAATTTCAGGAATTGGCCAGTTCTTGTGATGCATTTGTCGCCTCTAGTCCTGAATATCATGGTACCATGTCTGGTGTCATGAAGAACACATTGGATTGGGTATACAAGGACCATGTAGGTGGCAAGCCTTTCGCTGTCATGTCTACATTGGGTGGCATGGCTAATTCAAACACACTCAATCACATGCGAATCTGTTTGCGTTGGTTGCACTGCTGGGTCATACCTGAACAATTGGCGGTTGGAAATGTGAAGGAGGCATTCGATGAAGATGGTAAGTTAGCAGATGAAGAGGTTGAGCAACGCTTGAGCACTTTGGTTTCATCCTTGATCGATGCTGGGCAAAGGTTGACTCAGGTTCGGGAATGAAATGGATGTCAGGATGGACCCCTTGGGTCAAGAATATGTCAGAATCCCATGTGGAACTTATCGAGTTGGCAACGATTCTCCTGCTGCCCATCCAAATGAATCACCTTCACGGATTGTGCAAATAAGCGAGGAGTTATGGATTTCACAGCGCCCAGTTCTTCAGAGTATTTGGTCTGCGGTCATGGAAAGTAATCCTAGCAGGTTCTCTGAAGGATTTGAGGCAGGATTGAGGCCGGTCGAGAGAATCGATTGGATGGAAGCCAACGACTTTGGAGACAAGTTATCTAGACACTTGAATGATCTAGAAGGTTGGCACATAGAGGGTGAATTTCGTTTGCCTAGTGAGGCTGAATGGGAAATTGCTGCCAGAGCTGGAACTGTTGAGGAATGGTATTGTGGTAATCAAGATAGAGAGATACACCAATACGTTTGGAATGCTGGTAATTCTGGCGGCACCTCACAGGCTGTTGGCCAGAAACCAGCCAATCCATGGGGTTTACACGATATCTGTGGAAATGTTGCTGAGTGGTGTTTGGATTCCTGGCATGATAATATGCAAGGTGCACCCATTGATGCATCACCTTGGCTGTCAGGGGGCGACTCTGGAAGGCGAGTCCATCGGGGCGGCTCTTGGTTTACTGAGTCAGAGGCGACGCGTTGTTCCTCACGCTCTAGTGCCCCAGTTGATCGAAAGAGCGATGGAATAGGTATGCGTTTACTGTGGCAAGCCTTGTGAATGAGAGTAGGATGCGAGTGGCATGGGAGTCCTGTATCATAATCCCCGTTGTTCTAAATCACGTCAGACATTAGCACTTGTTGAAGCCTCAAATCAAGAGCATGATGTAGTGCTATATCTTGAGAATCCTTTGGACATTGATTCTATACTTTCTCTTCTTTCACGACTAGAAGATTCACCTGAATCTTTAGTTAGAGTGAACGATGCTGAACCGGGACAGGAACTGTCTGAGTTTCTTGCATCGAACGAGGGAATTGCCGAATTGTTGTCGAAACAACCGAAATTAATGCAGCGGCCAATATTTGATGATGGTTCCACTGCACGAATCTGTAGGCCTCCCGAATTAGTCTGCGGGATGTTGGATGATGCATGATCATTCTTCTTCCGGCCAGTCACTATTCTCTCCGGGTAATGGTTCAAAATCGAGTTTAGTTTCTTTTTCGAGTACAGGCAGATTCTGAGTTGGAGGAGACACTCCTGGTCCTGTGGGCCAACCTCCTGCAAAGGGCTCCTCAAGTATGGCCATGCAGTTCAAGCGCTCTAGATTGCGCAATCCAAGCGCTGTTCTTTCCTGTACAGGTGCCACCTTTTCGTGGAATGTGGAATCCATCATCAGACATATTTGCTTGAAACTACGACTACCGTCGCATAGTTCCCACAATAGGCTATTCATATCGTCGAGCGGTCGGCGCAGTTCCTTGCTACCTCCAAATAAACGGTGAACGAA
>DAWL01000172.1 GCA_002505935.1 Euryarchaeota archaeon UBA226
GGTGATTCGCGCAATTGGTTGGTTAGTCTGGAAGGTAATGGATTTGCAGTGGGCGGAGATTTCAATCTTCACCTTACTTCATCCAATACACGATTCTCATGGCTAGGAACTTTGGATGTCAAAGCCTTGGCAGAACCCTCCTTACAGTTTGCTTACATTGAGATTGGTGGTGAAGAATGGGACCACCCACTAGGTCCAGGTTCCCATCCAGTAGCAACCCCTCTGAATTTCACTTGGTACGTTATCAATGAAGGAGACGGAGAATGGGCTCCTAGTGCCAGTATTTCTGCCGATAGTGGGATAATTGCTGATTGCCAACAGATCGATGTAATTCCAGCCGATGGTGAAGGCTCAGTTTCTTGCACCGTGGTTCTGCCATCTGGGCAAGAGCCGGGTAGCCAACCGAAGATTACCTTGACACTAGATGCTGATGGAATCTCACGTGAGAATATCGTTTCATTGTATGTCGAAGAAATCCGAGCGGTTTCTTGGAGCGACATCAAGGTCCCAGTTCTCAGTGTGGGTGAAGCGACCAATGTCGAAGTAAGGATTCGTAATGATGGAAATGTGGATATTTCGCGCCGCGTCTTGATTACTGATCAGGTTGCAGGCTGGACTGTCAACATCGATGGCTCTAGTTTGGTGCAGATGGAGCCCGGCCAAGAGCAGACGATTCGAATTTCAATCAATGCCAATCAAGCCGGAGAAGGCAGCATCAGTCTAGGATTGAGTGAAGGAGATTCTGTTCAAGGATCCGAACATTCAGTCCCGTTGCTTGCCGAGGGTCAGGCTATCAGTGAACAGACAAAAGGTGGTACCAGTACCTTGGTCTGGTTCAGCCTAGGAATCATGATTGTCGGTGTGATTGGAATTTTGTTGGTATTGATACAGCGCAAACCAGGCGGCAGTAAATCTGCAAACAGAAACTTCGCAGGCAGGACTCCGATGGCCGCCCCTCCTGCTACTGCATTTGCGCAGAATCCGGGTGCTGTGCAACAGGCTGCCGGCGTTCAGTGCTGGGCCTGTATGAAATCGATTACCGAAGACAAATGTTTGGCTTGTCCGGGATGTGGTGCTAGATATCATTTGAATGAGCATGGATGTGGCACTGCGTCGCTGCAACAGTGCCGAAGTTGTCAGGCAGAAGTCTCTTCATTCATCATCACTTGAAACGTTCAAATGAACGATGTCATGAATGATGCCTACGGCATCAACACTCCGAGGGGTTGATTACGGGTCGGATGCTCGCGAAAGATATGGAACAGGGAAGGCGCGCAACCGATTCTGTGTTCTTGGTAGCCATTTTGCTTTCTTCAATCATGCTTTCTGTAGTTCCTGCTGCAGCAGACGGAGGAAGGGATGCATCGATTATCCTGTCATCAAATCCTATGGCGCAGGAGGTTGCCAAAGGGGAGGTTGCTGAATATACGATTACGGTGAGAAATACCGGTTCCAATCCAATCACTGTTCAGATGTCAACCGCTCAGGGGGAGGGTTGCAATGGTTTCACCAGTCAGGTAGATCAGGTTGCGGGCCCAATTGATGCAGGAGCCTCTGAATCGGTCAACCTACGAGTCAACGTCACTCAAGGGGCTTCAGAATCCTGTGAGACTACAGTCTCTGCATTAGCAAATGAGCAGGTGACGCCTCCTGACCAACCAGGTGCTCCAGCGCAGGAGAATATCACAGTCACTACTACTGTCGATGATGATGAAACGAATGAGATGTGGGCTGTAGAGTTGGATACCAGTCCACTCAGTAGACAATGGGATGGTGAAAACATAATCTCTTGGGAGATTGAAGTCATCAACAAGGGTAGGCTCAACGCAACAGTAAACCTCGAACTGCAGGATGGCGAAGGTTCTGGTTGTGATCCTCTCGTCCTTGAAGCCGAATTGTCACAAACCACCTTGCAAATCGATAATGGCTCATCTGAATTTGTAGATCTTGATGTTACTGTTCCTGCAGGGCAACAAGCCAAGAAGCAGTGTTGGAATATCCATGCCGAGGTCGCAGATGACCCTCAGCAAAATGCCAGCGATGATTTAGAGGTTGATTTGACAGTGCCCGAGAGGCGTGAATGTACAGCAGAATTAGCCGACGAGATTCTGAGTATAGATCCGGGTTCTACAAAATCTTCAACGATAACTTTCACCAATTCTGGAAATACTCAGTGGAGTCTTCAATCCGCTGTTGCTGGTTCCAAAGCAAGTTGGTTGTCCTTTGATGGTGCTTCTTCAGGGACTTTGCCCTACGGGACTGCAGATGATACCAAATCCTTTGATTTCGATGTCTCTCCAGATGATTCACTAAGTGCTGGAGAAGAAGTTGATTTGATCATCCAAGGAAAGGATGGAAATGGGCCAGTGAAATGTTCTGCTGAGTTGACCATTCGTCTAGGCCAGAGCCATGGTGCTAGTGTTAGCCTTAATCCAAGCGTTCTATCCAATATCAAGCCGGGTGAGAACGGAAGCACCAGCATCACTGTGACCAATCAAGGAAATGGCCAAGAGTCCATGCAATTGAGTGTCATGGTCCCAGAAGGTTGGGTTGCTCGATTGGGTTCAAATCTTGTCATCGCCGGAGCAACCGGTTCGGTTTCAGTGACCGTAGGTAGCAAGCATGGCAATGACAACCAAGAAAGCGTTTCGATTGAGGTAATGGTGCCTGACGATGCTCTTGCTGACGAAGTTATTGCAATTCCAATTTCAGTCTCCAGCAGTGGAGGCGGTATGGTTTACGACAATAGTAACCTCAGCGTTTCGGTAGCTGCAACACATGGAATGCAAGTTACTACATCTGCTCAAGACCAGACAGGCAAGAGCAATGAAGAGGTGTACTTCGAATTTGAAATCGATAATACCGGAAATACTGCTGACAACTTCCGATTGTCAGTCATTAGCCAGACTGCTGTTCCCGGATGGGATACACACTTCATCTGGGAGGATGGAGGAAACACTCCAGTAACTGAGATTTCTATTCCGGCTCGTACTTCAAAGACTGCAATATTGGTAGTGCAGATTGAAGATAGCGATGAGGAATTATCCAATACACGTTTGACCGTCAGAGTTACCAACAAGGGCGATTCAAACACTGGAGATGAAGACGGAGACGGCATTCCAGACAATCAGGCAGAGATGGAATTCAGAGCGATTCTGTCAAATCAGGTATTCCTCATGGGAACAGAGATTGATGCGATATGGGCAGAGGAAAATTCAGGCCAGATCACCTTGGCCCCAGGTGGCACTTTGTTGATTCCATTCTGGGTCGAGAATCTTGGAAATTATACTGATATGGCGGGAATTTCTGCTGAACTACTAGGTACCAGTTTGGGTTCGGTAAAACTGCTCGATGCAAATCAAATGATTATTGCAGATTCTGTTGAGGTTGCCAAGGGAATTGGAGTAAAGAACATCAGCACGGGGTTGTACGTTGTGGATGAACAAGGAAATCCGCTTGTCTTCGAGTTGAGCCCACTTTGTGGAGTAGATTGTGCTGAAGATAAGGCGGTGGATTACATCTTTGAGAATGGCTTGCAGGATACCCATGAAGCGATATCATACAAGGTCAAATTATTCGCTGAATTGACGATTTCGAATAATGAAGAAAACGGAGTTACAGCGATTGTCAGGCTGAGAGTAAACAGCGTGAATAATATGATTGACAGGGTGGAATTGGATATTTCTGCTAAAGTTTCAACAGTCAAGAAAATTGGAATGTATCATCAAGGCAGTACTGAAGTCTCAATCGATTATTCAAGATCTAAGACGTTCGAGGTTACCTTGGTGAATGAAGGCAATACCGAGTTCGATATCTCTGTCTTTACTAGCGAAGGTCTACGCGGTTGGGTTCTCAGTTTGTCTGAGCAGGATGGAATCATGCGAGATGGAATCTTTGTTGCTGGCCTCGATGTTTGCGACAAGAATAATGATGGCGCCTTGGTTTGTAGTTTGGATGTTGGAGAAAGCGTTGTTATCGAAATAGATGTCAAACCTCCACATGCTTCGGAGGTCTCCGATGAGTTTGAGTTCACTTTCTCTGCTGAGCCAAAAGATTCGCCCTTGGTAGGTCGTAAGAACATAGAATTCACAGTCGAAGGAGAACCTGAGGAAACAGGTGTATGGTCGGGCTTACCAGGATTCACAATGATGCTTGGATTGGCGGCTATGCTCGGTGCTGCAGCGATGCTACGTTCACGCAAGGTTGAGTGAATACATCAGGCCCCCCGTAGGGGGGCCGTGATGGTTATGCTTATGTTCGGTCTTTGGGTGGGAACGTTCGGAGAGACTCTAGTTTTCTCTGGGTGATGGAGTGGCTACCGAAGCGAGTGTACCTGATGCGTATCTCGCGGTTGCCCTGATGACTCTCATTGGAATCGCTTTTCCATTGGGTGCTTTCATCCTCAGTAGATTCTTCAGACCGATGCCAGATGCATCTAATCCAAACATAACTCGTTCTTATTTCCTAGAGGGCTACGAAGCCGACCACACCCTCTACCCGCGTCGCCTTTCCACCTACGAGTGTGGAAGTGAACCGGTTGGAGATGCAATGATTCAATTCCATTTCCAATATTACTGGTATGCCATCATCTTCCTCGTCTTCGATGTTGCATTCATGTTCATGGCATTGGGCGGATTGATTCTGTTCGAAGTCGATTCTTCTGGCGGCGCATCTGCTGAGTTGGCCGAGGAGGGATTGTTGGCACTGGCAGCCTTCCTTGGGTTGATGATTCTAGGAGTCTGGCATGTGTTCCGCAAGAGAGGAAGAATATACATTTGAGGTGATTTGAGTGGAAGGTGGAGAGAATTACACTGTATTCAACAGTCGCACTCTGGTGGATATGATTGGAGATGTCACCGATGAAGCGTTGAAGGCTACCAAGATGAAGCAATTGATCGGCACATTGGGTGGACGTTTCTTCAACTGGGCACAGCGCAAATCCTTGTTCCCTCTGCACCTTGGTATCAAGTGCTGCGCTTTGGAGATGGCAGCGGCTGGCGGTCCACGCTTCGATGCTGAAAGATTCGGAGTCATCTTCCGTTCCAGCCCACGTCAATGCGACGTTATGTTGGTCAACGGACCTATTTCCAAGAAGTTCGCTGATCCCATCGTCAGGCTTTGGGAGCAGATGCCCGAACCCAAGTGGTGTATCGCCATGGGAGAATGCGCCATTTCAGGAGGGCCATACTTCCAATCTTACAACATCCTCGAGGGCGTTGACACCGTCATCCCTGTAGACGTTTACATTCCCGGTTGTCCGCCACGCCCTGAAGCATTGATCGATGGCTTCGGTAAGTTGAGGGAGAAGATCATTCGAATCGGTGCAGTTCCAAGTAAGGAAAGGCCCAATGATGCGCCAATTATCGTAGGAGATGACTGAGCATGGGTATGGCGATTTCCTCTGTGCAGAACAAGGCTGCAGTCGATGCTGCAGTTGACGCCATAATGGATAGATTCGGAGGCACTGGAATCGAGGCCAGCAATGTCGAGCGCAACTCGGGTAAACATGCTTCTTTCGTACGCGTAGTTTCTACTACTCGCCACTGGTTGGGGCTTGCAAAATTCCTCCGATTCGATCTAGGGGTCAATCACTGTTCGATGATTACCGGCACCCATTTCCCAGAGGGTTCTGATGAGCGCGGCTGGGAATTGGCTTACCACTTCATGCGAATGCCGGTGAAAGACCAGCCGGTCAACACATGTACCGAGCACGATGCTACGACTCTCAGTGGATTGGATATCCCATTGGAAGTAGAGGTTCTGATTCCTTTGCCAAAGAA
>DAWL01000121.1 GCA_002505935.1 Euryarchaeota archaeon UBA226
TGAGAGAATCTTGCAATCGGGACGCGCTCTTCGCATCTGCCTCCTTAGCAATGGATGAGGGCAAATGATAATCCCTCGCCGCGGAAGGTACTCGGGTTTGTCTTCGCTGATTAACACCCAACTGGGGTCTCGTCGAGGGAACACTGCTGCGATTTCCAGCCCGGCCTTTTCTTCAATACTTGCCCATTCTTCCCCAGACATCAGAATCAAATCGGACTCCGCTTTGACCAATGAGGTGATGGCGCCTTCGAAGTCGGGCACTTCCAAATCCGCTATATTCAAGTCTCCTTCTTTGCTTTCTATAGCAGTTTTACGGCGGAGATAATGGTCCTTGGTTCCGGATCCATCCTCTGGCCGAACAGCAACGCGAAGGACCTCTTCTTGCATACCATCGACCTCGGCGGGCAGGGCCCGCAGGAAGATGGCGTTAGCCACCCGTTGATATATCCGACCCTTGGGTCAGGGGATGAACATGCCAGACCTAATGATATACGAAGACAAGATTCGCGCCTACAAGAATCGCATTGAAGCGGATTTGCTAGTATTACTTGAAGAGGCAATAAAACGCGACGGGGAAGTAGCCCAACTGGCATCTTCGATGGTCTTGGCTGGTGGAAAGAGAACTCGTTGTATAGTAACTTGGATTGCTTATGAATTGGCAGGTGGGACGGATATAGACGGAGTTATTCCTTTGGCCTTGGCATTCGAATTAATTCATACTGCTACCCTGATCCATGATGACATACATGATTCAGCCAAGTACAGGAGAGGCATCCAGACATTGCACGAGAAATATGGTCTTGCCAAGGCGATAATTGCCGGAGATTGGCTTTTTGTACAAGGGTTTGAACTTGGCGGAGGATACGGCAAAGATGTAGTTGAAATCGTAGCCAGATGCTGCTCTGATATCGCTTCTGCAGAATTAAAACAACTTACTCATATCTCGGATCTAAGTACAACTCCTCAGGATTATGAAGAGGTGGTAAAAGGTAAGACTGCAGGTCCATTCTCTGCTGGATGCAGGGTTGCTGGGATTTTGGCTGGTTGCAGCCCTGAACAGGTTGAAGCCTTGACAAATTTCGGTATGCAACTGGGCATATCCTTTCAGTTGGTAGATGATATTCTTGACTTATTGGGCGATACTCGCATGGGAAAACCTCGCGGTGCTGATGTTATGGATGGTAAGATGACTCTACCTCTGATTCATGGTTTGACCATGCTTCATGGGGATGCAAGGCAACGATTGTCTGAAGTCATCGATGGTTTCAACGACTCTCTTTGGGATGAATTGATCGACTTGTTGAATCAGGCTGGAAGCATCGAGTATTCCAAAGCATTAGTCAGAACCCACATGGAGAGGGGCCTAGAGGAATTGAGCAATTTCGCAGATTGCGAAGCTAAGCAATTGCTCATCGATTTAGCAACCGAACTCATTGACAGGAATCTCTGAAGGTGTTCCGATGGGGTCTCGTCAGGAGGAAGCTCAGCATATATCGGCTGAGTCATCTGAATATGATGTAATCATCATTGGAGGCGGTCCGGCTGGGAGCACTGTTGCAAGATATGCGGCTCAGGGTGGTGCTAACGTATTGGTCATCGACGGAAGGGACCCGATAGGAACTCCTCTACAATGTGGTGAATTGGTTCCTAGCAATGATGAGATGCGACGCTTATGCCCAGATGTTCCTGAAATCGATGATTTGTTTCAGACCCCAGATGAAGCGATTTCAAGATATTCCAAGAGTATGCATCTAGTTCCGCCATCAGGAAAGGCACTGAAGTATGATTTTGAGGGCTTGGTTCTCAATCGCGTGGCTCATGATGAAGCATTGGTAGAATTGGCAAAGAAGTCTGGAGCCAACTATCTAGTAGATCAACATGTCAAATCGGTGGAAGGAGATGTTGTGACCTTGCGAAGTGGAAAGAAGTTCCAAGCCAAGGTCATCGTAGGTGCTGGCGGACATAATGACCCAATAAGAAGAGACCATTGGAATGAGAAATCACTGAAGATCCCTGTAAAATTCGTCTTGATGGAAGGTAATTATGGTGACGCTGTGGAACTCCATTTCGGGTCGATGGCGCCCGGAGGTTATGCCTGGATGTTCCCCAAATCAAGTGGTGCCAACATCGGTTTGGGTATTCAGAGGAATTTCTCAAAGGGTAAGACGATGAATCAGTATGCAGACGAATTCATTTCCAAATACGATGGTGAAGTAACTTTCGAAGGAGCCGGTTCTTTGCCTATGTCTGGCACAATCAAGACCTTTGTCAAGGGGAATTACATGTTGGTTGGGGATGCTGCAGGCATGGTTCTGCCCTCTAATGGTGCAGGAATTACCATTGCAATGATCGGTGGAAGAATTGCGGGGCAGGTTATCGCCGAGCATCTTACAGATGGCATCCCACTCAAGGAGTATGAAGTGCGATGGAAGAAGCAGATGGGTAAAGTGATGCGAAATTCGAAGCGTTCATTCCGTTTGGGAAGTATTCTGTTCAGATTACCAGATTGGATACTGAATCGGCTGTTCAATCGCTTGACAAAAGGAATCATCTGGAGAGCGGTTACTTGTCGCCGAATGCTCTGGGTTATCTAGTGAAACATGTTCAAAGCAGGACATTTTGAGTAGGGCAACTTTGGAGGAGGCGGAGGGCCGCCTGAACGAAGTTGGTAATCACTCAGGCTTTGTAGCAAGGAATCGCTCGGCCATGAAGAATGGCCAGTATAGCCTTCCGCGCACATTGCTGAATCCAACTTCTCGCATCATTTTGCGATAATGAGAGATTGTTCCGAAATGCGTGTACGTCTTGGCTAACCATTTCCAAGGATGGTTCTTGTCCTTGGTGACTCGACGTGCTACCCATTGTACAACTGTGCCCATCCATATGCGTCCGGCAAGGCCCTGTAGGAAGTTTGACTTTCCAGCATCGCAGATGATCAGCATGCCTCCTGGCTTCAAGACCCTCAGGATTTCTGAGAGCCCCTTACGTTTGTCGTGGAAATCTCGGAAGGAGAATAGGCAGCATACTCTGTCGAAGGTATTGTCCGGTAGTGGTAGTTCTTCGGCGACCCCTTGAACGAATTGCGCTTCGCTCTCTCCCCGTTCAGCGCGCGCTTTACCCACTCTTTGGCGGGCCACTTCAAGCATCGCTTCACTTGGGTCGAGGCAAGTCAGATCGATTCCTTGCAGATTCTCTGAAAATGTTCCCGGTCCACACCCAACTTCGAGCACCTTCATTCCTGCATCGATGAATCCGGCGACATTGCGCCGCCATTTCTTGTCTTGACCCAAGGTGACTATCGAGTTCACTTTGTCATAAACTGGGATAGTTGCTTCGAGGTTGTCCATCAACTCCTTCCATGCGTCTTCACCCATGCCGTCTCGGTCAAGCGATTCCGAGTCTCTGGTAGAACTCATCCGGCTGTCGCGAGGCAGCGGTGGATTTCAAGCATCGCTTTGTACCGGACTGGCCAAGTTGCGGAGTCCCCTCAAGAGTTGTCTTGAGTCCCCCTACGTTAGCATGATAAACCCCTGTTTTTTGGCCGGTACACCTAGGGTGAGATGATGAGCAAGAAGGACGTCCTCCGCGGGATAAAGGAAGCCGAGGTTGTAGCCTCCAAGACTCTCAAAGAAGCGAGAGATAAGGCTGCGCAAACACTTACCGATGCTCGAATCAAGGCTGCTGAATTGGTAAAGGCAGCAAGAGAGTCCAGTCAGCAATCAGCTGCCGCTAGTCTAGAAGAAGCCCGCCAAGGTGCTGCGGTGGAAGCAGAGAAGGTTGCTGCAGAAGGAAATGCTGCGCTTGAATCGATACATTCGAGTGGTCAGGATCGACGTCAGGCAGCCATTGAGATAGTCCTCTCAAGTTTTGCTGAGTGAACCACGCTAAGGAGGAATCGGAATGAGTGCATTGACCACCGCTGAGATGCAACGCATCACCGTGGCTGGCACGATTTCCAAGTTACACGATACTTTGGCTGCGGTTGGCCGCTTGAAGTGCGTACATCTTGTTGATAGTGAGGTCGAAGAGGATGGCTTCACTTTGGGCGCACCTCATTCCGATGCAGATGCGGTTGCAGCGCAGTTAGCAAGAGCCAGAGCAGCAGTCTCGCGAATATCTCCAGATACCAATCAGCCTGCAATACAGATTGCTGCAGTGCGTAAGGAGTTGGATGGAGATTTCTCAAACAAGGTTGATGCGATTCTAGACAAGGCCAATGAGTTGGACGAAGCCAATTCTGAAATTGAGCGATTGACCGATGAGTTAGCGGTGCTGGAATTGTTGGTACCATTGGGATTGGAATTAGAATTGTACAGTGGATATGATTCTCTAGTTGTCAATGTTGGAACCTGTTCGGGAGATTCGTTTGGCCTCAGTCAGGATACTGCTCTGATTTTCAAAGCAGGCAAGACCGTGGCTGCATTCTGCACTGAAGATGATACTTCCAAGGTCCTTGAAGCCTTGAATAACAATGGCTTCAACTCTTTGTCTGTTCCCGAAGCAGAAGGCTTGCCTAGTAAGGCGGTAGAAGAAATTCGCAACAAACTTACAGAACTCAACAGAACTGCTACTGCCGCACAATCCGCTTTGGACAAGCAATCAGAGAATTTCGGTAGAATGTTGCTGGGCGCAGTGGAGGAACTCGAGAGACAATTTGAGATTCTGCAGGCCCCAGTCAGATTGTGTACCAGCGATCACGCCTTCGTTCTCGATGGTTGGGTCAAATCTTCAGACCGAGACAGAGCGCGTAAGACATTATCCAAACATGCTACAATGGTTGAATTCGAGGATTATGTGCCGTCTCATGGACATCATCACGGCCATGACGAAGAAGAGGATGCACAGCCTCCAATCGCCTTTGCAAATCCTGAGGCTGCAAGACCTTACGAATTGTTGACCGATTTGGTCGGCAGGCCAAGATATGGCCGAATCGATCCAACTGTATTCATGATGTTCACCTATCCATTGTTCTTCGGACTGATGCTCGGAGATATGGCATATGGAATGGGTACAATTCTTCTTGGACTATGGGTCAAGAAGAAATTCGGTGAATCCGAACAAGGCTCATTGGCAGCCCGTTTGCTAATCTATATCGGAATATCCTGTTTATTCTTCGGTTTCCTTTACGCTGAAATATTAGGATTCGAGATAGATGCAACGGGTGATCATGCACCTCCTAGTTGGATTGCTTGGATGACGGTATTCTATGAATGGGCTCACCACCCTCATGCAACCTTGCCATTCGGCATTCATCTTGCATTCCCATTCCACAGGGTTGGCGGAAACATGAGCGATTTGATTCTAATTTCCATATACTTGGGAATCGCGCACCTAATGATTGGATACTTGATTGGAATGAGGGATGTGACCAAGGAGCATGGTCTAGCAGCGGGTTTCTTTGAGAAAGGCAGTTGGATAATGGTCCTCTTGGGTGGTTCTGCAGCAATCTACGGATTCATGGCAGGAAAGAGCCACTCCGATGCAGGCCATCTAGATTTCTTGACGCTGATGGTCAATGCAGGTCTTGTAACCGCAGCTGTTGGAGTTGTTGCCGTTTGTTGGGGTCTAGTGAAATACGAAGGATTCGGAGCATCTGGTTGGATGATTGGTCCCTTAGAGACGATATCGCTGCTTTCCAACACCTTGTCTTACATTCGCCTATTCGCTATTGGTGTTGTAGGTGTAAAGATCGCAGAAGCCGGAAATATGCTTGGCTATCACAATCTTGTACATTCTATTGAATTAGTTCTCGAGGGTGAAGGTGTCATCCTCAACTTATTGTTAGCCATAGGAGCACTACTCCTGTGGATTTTCGTCCAAATCTTTGCGTGGGTACTCGGCGTATTCAGCCCGAATATTCACACAGCCCGTCTTCACTTTGTGGAGTGGATGGGCAAGTTCCATGAAGGCAGTGGAGAGCCTTTCGCTCCACTCGGCGGTGCAAACCGCTATTCCAAGGAAGGTGTATGATAGTCCACTGGGACAAAATGAGGTAAAAATATGAAAACAAGAATATTGAAGATGAGCTTGAGAACCCTAGCGCTTTTGATGTTGGTTGCATTGGTATCTGATACCGTTGCGGCTCAGGACACCGAAGCTGCAGACAACGCGAGTACCGTTGATGCGTGGGGTAAGTTGGGAGCAGGACTAGCCGTAGGGCTAGCAGCAATTGGTGCTGGTATCAGCCAGGGTAACATCGGTGCTGCTGCTGTTGGAATGTTGGCTGAGGATTCTAGCCGATTCGGACACGCGATTATTTTCACTGCACTGCCAGAGTCAATCGTCATTCTAGGTCTATTGCCACTCTTCATGTGAGTGCCAAGACTTGAGGGGAAACCCCGGTTGAGGAGGAATAGTATGACGATGAAGAAACTAGCAGATGAGATAGCGGCTGCTGCCAAGGCAGAGGCTGATGAGATCATCAAGAAGGCAAACGACGAGGCAGCAGAGATCATTGCTGCCGCTCAGTCAGAGGCTGATGGCATAACTTCGGGTAATGCTGTCAAGTCGAAGCGCGAAGCAGACAAGTTGGGTCTAGAATTAGTAGCAAGTGCTAAGCAGGCTAATCAGAAACTGCAGTTGATTGCACGAAGAGAAGAGTTGGATTCCACCTATGAGTCTCTCAAGGACCAGGTAGGAAGCGCTTCTTTGAAGGGCAGGTCCGCACTTCTGAAGAAATTGCTCGCCAAGGCAACTGCTGAGGCAGGCAAGGACATGATTCTACGCCCAGTTGCAATGGACCGTAAGGCACTAGCGGCCGAGACTTCCTACAAGGTAGGAGATGACATCGAAGGCTTGGGTGGTTTCACACTCGAGTCAAAGGATTCCTCGGTCAGTTTGGACTTCAGGTTCGATGGAATGCTTGAGAGCGCATGGAATGACCTGCTTGGGCAGGTAAGTGATGCATTGTTTGGTTAGGAGGAGTTGAAGTGATCAGAGGTTCGTCCAATCCGAGTATGGCTGCTGCTAGGGCTAAGTCCCGTAAGAGCAGTCTAATCGATAGGACGCGTATGCGACAACTGATCCAACAAACCCCCGAGCAATTAGCGGCCAGTGTAGCAGATAGTGGATATCGCAATGAAATCGATATCTATGCTGCGAGACATACTGGTAGCGATCTTATCGAGATGGCTTTGACCCATAATCTGGAGAAGGAATTGGCTTCAGTCATGCAATTCTGCAGTGGTCGATTGAAGGAGCAGGTGCGAATCTATGCAGGTAGGTTCTCTTATCAAAATGCAAAGATCGTTTTGCGCGCCATATCCACAGAAGCCTCTATCGAAGAGGTGACACATGCAGTGTTACCTGAAGAGAATGAGATCAACGCATCTTGGATCGACATGATTCGTGATTCCAACACCTTGGCGGAGGCTGCAAGTGCAATGCGTAGACTTCCGTTGGGTAAAGCCCTCTCAGATATTGATGAGGAGGCTGACTTGAGCACATACGAAGACGCACTCGACTTGCACTATTTCCGGAGTGCATTGAGCGCAGTAAAAGGAATGGACCCCTCTGATAGGGTATTGCGTAACCATCTCCAGATGGAGATAGATCACCGTAACATCCTCAATATTCTCGAGGCAAGGAACCTCGGGATGTCAGATGAGGATTTGCGTTCCGCATTGATACCAGGCGGCCGTCTGATATCGAGCAACCAACTAAACTCCGCTTCTACCGCCGACTCCAACGGTTTGTTGGAGATGCTGCGCCGTTTCTCTGGTTTCGATGCAGCAGGTTTGGAAGAAGCAATGCAGGAATCGACACGCTTGAGAACCTTGGACCCAGTGGTCCTTTGGTTGCATGAAAGAGAGCAGAAGTATCTGCAGAGGATGAGTTACCTCCATCCTTTGTCAGCTCTACCTGTCATCAATTTCATTTCGCTCAAGGTCAAGGAAGTCAACAATCTACGCCTCATCGTCAGAGGTGTATCTGCTGGCTTGCCTGCAGAAGTGCTGGAAGCACATATATTGTGAATGAGGTGATGATGAATGGACATAGTAGTAGTCGGTTCTGCTGATTTCACATTAGGATTCCAATTAGCAGGAATCGATAATCTCCACAACCCCGCAGATGATGAGGAATGCGCTCAGACCTTGCGTGGATTGTTGAGTGAAAAGGAGGCGGGCATTGTAGTCATAGACTCAACATTGCTCGCTAGAATGCCTGATAGGCTCAAAGTGGCTCTATCGGACAGCGTTTCTCCCACCGTGTTGGGCATCGGCACAGAGGAGGACAATACCTTGCGTGAGACGATACGCAAGGCCATCGGAGTGGATCTCTGGCATTGATGCAAGAAAAGGAAAGTGAAAGCATGAGCAACGAAGGAACAATCTACAGAATATCAGGCCCGGTGGTGACCGCCATTGGAATGACTGCCAGCATGTATAACGTGGTGCGCGTAGGAAATGAAGGACTGATGGGCGAGGTCATCGAACTGCATGGTGAGAAGGCTATCATTCAGGTGTATGAGGATACTAGCGGTATACGGCCAGGTGAACCGGTCATCAATACCGGTGAGACCTTGTCGGTATCTCTGGGTCCCGGTCTATTGACCGAGATCTATGATGGTATCCAGCGTCCACTGGCTACTCTTGAGGAGGTGATGGGTGTATTCATCACCAGAGGAGTTGATGCTGATGGTATCAACCTCGAGAAGAAGTGGAACTTCGAGGCCACTGTTTCAGAGGGTGACCGTGTAGAGTCAGGACAGATTATCGGAACCGTTCAGGAGACCGATACTATCGTTCACAAGATTATGGTGCCTCCGGGGCTTTCAGGAGTCGTCGCCAGTGTCAAGAGTGGAGAATTCAACGTCACCGAGACCGTCTGTAAGTTAGATGACGGCAATGAGATTCAGATGTTGCAGAAGTGGCCAGTGCGCTCACCACGCCCCTTCCGCCAGAAGTATGCTCCTGACACACCACTTGTGACAGGAATGCGTATTCTCGATTTCCTATTCCCTCTCGCCAAGGGTGGAGCAGCGGGTATTCCAGGGCCATTCGGTTCAGGAAAGACAGTCACTCAGCAGAGCTTGGCCAAGTACTCGGATGCTGAGATAGTTGTCTACATCGGTTGTGGAGAGCGTGGAAATGAGATGACAGAGGTTCTAGACGAGTTCCCTCACCTTATCGATCCTAACACCGGTAAGCCGCTGATGAATCGAACAGTAATGATTGCCAACACTTCGAATATGCCTGTGGCTGCCCGTGAGGCTAGTGTTTACACAGGAATCACCATCGCTGAATACTTCCGAGATATGGGGTACGATGTTGCATTGATGGCCGACTCAACCAGCCGTTGGGCCGAAGCAATGCGTGAAATTTCATCCCGTCTAGAAGAGATGCCTGGTGAGGAAGGATATCCTGCTTACCTATCTAGCCGATTGGCTGAGTTCTATGAGAGAGCCGGTCGTGTGGAGACTCTCAATGGCGAGGACGGGTCGGTAACTGTAATCGGTGCTGTATCACCTCCCGGTGGAGATATTTCAGAACCGGTCAGCCAAGGAACCCTACGTATCGTGAAGGTATTCTGGGGATTGGATGCAGGGCTTGCGCGACAACG
>DAWL01000052.1 GCA_002505935.1 Euryarchaeota archaeon UBA226
TATCTGTGGATTGTGTTGCGTCCTGTGGCCAGATGTCGGCCCCATCGTCGGTGCTCCATGTAGAGTCAGCATCACTCCAACCATCATCATCGCTGTCTATGCAACCTAACCTATCTACAGTAGAACTTCCAGAAATATTTGGGCATTGGTCAGCCATGATACCCAGAGCTTCGTCGCCATATCCGTCGCCATCTGAATCTGCCCATTGACTGGCTTCATCAGGGAATGCATCAGCGCCATTGCCAGCATTCCACAAAGTATCGGGATTGGACCAACCATCTCCATCTGAATCTGGACATCCGTAGCGGTCTTCGGTGGAATCACCTTGTACTTGAATACAAGAATCTGGTTCTAAACCTGAAGCATTATCGCCGTACCCATCATCATCGAAATCCTCCCATTGGCTAGGAATCAATGGGAAGGCGTCGGCTCCCATACTGACCATCCAAGACTGGTCCGGGTCAGAGTATCCATCTCCATCGCTGTCTGGACAACCCATTCGGTCGTGAGTTGAAGTTCCGTATGTGGTTGAACAATCGTCTTCCAAGGCATCGTCTAGGCCATCAGCATCGGCATCTCCTGCTCTGAGTGGATCATCCGGGAAGTCATCGTTATCATCACTCATTCCATCTCCATCTCTATCGGGACAACCAAATCTATCGTTGGTTGAATTACCTGCAATGTTGACGCATGCATCTGGCTGGAACCCACTCAAATCGTCTCCGAACCCATCACCATCGATGTCTGATTGCTGAGTTTCTTCATCAGGTAAATCATCGATACTGTCCGCCCAGCCGTCCCCATCGCTGTCTGGGCAACCGAGAACTGATTGTTGATCTGAAGTGCCACTTACATCGGGGCATGCATCGGGGGAATCGCCAGATGGGTTGTCACCATATCCATCGAGGTCGCTATCCAACCATTGACTGGTTACTGTAGGAAATGCGTCATCGCTATCGGCCCATCCATCAAGGTCCGAGTCAAGACAACCAAATGTCGAGTTTTGATTTGATGTTCCAACTTGTTGTGGGCATGAATCAGCCTGATATCCACTGCTATTATCTCCATATCCATCTCCATCACTATCTGCCCATTGACTAGGTTCATTGGGAAATAGGTCACCCACATCGCTCCAACCATCCCCATCAGAATCTGGACACCCAGTTTGATCTTGGGTTGAATTTCCATTTATTGTAGGACAATCATCCTCATTATCGGCATATCCATCAGAATCCAAATCGCTATTACGGCTTGGATCAGTTGGGAAATCATCATTGGAATCAGAGTAACCATCACCGTCAGTGTCCAAACAACCAAACAAGTCAATCGTGGAGTTTCCAAAAACATTAGGACAACCATCGGGATTAGTTCCTAATGGCTCATCTCCATACCCATCCCCATCTGCATCAGCCCATTGGGTTGGGTCATTGACGAAAGCATCTGCTCCTTGGCTGATGTTCCAATTTGCATCTTCATCAGAATATCCGTCACCATCGCTATCGTCACAACCGTTGCGGTCTTGATTTGATGTTCCACTTGTCATCGGACAGGCATCGGCACCGTCGGTAGTCAACCAGTTAGTATCGGGATTCGACCAACCGTCGTTGTCGCTATCCAAGCAACCATATCTGTCCTTGTTGGACCATCCCGCTTGCGAGGTACAGGAATCGGGTTCTACTCCTACTTGGTTATCGCCATACCCATCATCATCAGCATCTATCCACTGGGTTGCATCATTCACGAATTCATCAGCACCATCTGAAACTCCCCAGTTTGCGTCTGGATTGGAATATCCATCTCCATCAGTATCTGGACAACCTTTGCGATCTACGGTTGAGGTTCCGGGAATGGCAGGGCAATCATCCTCCTCATTGTCTACTCCATCCATGTCAGCATCTGTACTTCCGTTGATTAGCGTGAAGTTCCTTGATAAGACCAAAGAGAATTCTTGTGGACCAGTGGGAACATTGGTGCCTAGTACCCGAACCTCCCAAGTTCCAGTGGCAGGATTGCTGAATTCTATTCCTCGAAGGTTGTCGCGGTCATTAGAGAGGTTGGTCCAAGTTCCGGAGGGACTCATTATTGCTAAATCCAGATCGTTTACCAAGTTGACACTCGCCGCTGTGGTAGAAGCTGGGTCAGTCCAAGCCAGCATTATTGCTAGATCTGGAGTTCCAGCGCTGACATTGAATTTGAAACTGAGTTGCTCGTTAGTGGATAGGGCTTCTCCATCAACAAAGGAGACATTAGCGCTGGTACCCATGTTCACCCTACCCCAACCTTCATGGTTATTTGGCGCGGTTTCACCAGCACCATTGGTTGAACTGCTGTACTGTCCAACCATGTCATCCGCTCCTGACGCCATTATCGCTTTGATCAAAGCAGAGGAGGGATTGTCGTGCCCAACGTTTTCCTTTAGGTGTTCAATCAACAATGCGACCGCTCCAGCAGTTAGTGGAGTTGCCATACTGGTTCCTCCCATGTAGGTGTAATCGGTATCGTAAGCATTCCATCCAGTATCGCTGGTAGAGCGACTCTTGGTTGAAAGTATCCACGTCCCTGGTGCTGAAATATCGGGCTTAAGGCGTGAATCATCTGTTGGACCTCTGCTGGAGAAGGCCGCCATACCTTCGACGTTCCCTCCAGTTCTATCGCTGGAGATTGGACTACCATAGGAACTACCCCAAGTGCCCGTATACCAGCAGGTGCCATCTCCTTCACAGAATGTGTAGCGATCGTTTTCTGTTGCTCCTACTGTAATCACATTCTTTGCGGTTCCAGGTGAGCCAAGAGAATCTAAGTCAACTTCTCCATCATTGTTGGTATCTACGCCTTCATTTGCTGCTGCAAAAAGAATCGACATGTTGGCGTGGGTTCTTGCTGCATCATCTGCTTGCATTGCAGATGTTGTGTATTCACCATCAACTCCAGAACCCCAAGAATTTGTGTGAACCAAAGAACCATTTTCAGCGGCCAAATCGAAGAGGTCTCGAATGTCATCGGGAATTGCCCAAAGCCCAAACCCATCAGAAACTCCAGCGTTGCTGTTGAAATCCACGTATTGTTCTGTTGCTTGGAAGAGAAGATGTGCCTCTGGGGCCGCTCCGACGATGTCCCCATTGGATGCGCTACCGTCTCCAAGAACGCTGCCGGCTACGTGAGTGCCATGCCCACTATCTAGGTCTGATGCGCCATCATCCCAACCTCCGTTATACTGCTGGGCCCAGTATTGCACACTTTCTGGAACAGGAACCGACAGGATTCCGGTAATGTGATCCCTGAAATCATCGTGCATATTCGAATTATTGATACCGTTATCGATACCGGTATCGGCTACTGTAACGATTATTCCAGAACCGTCAACTGCAGCGTAATTACTGTTCAATGCACTGATATTGCTGGAATCTGAGATCTGATCGATTGCCATCCAGTGTTGGGCTACGTCGTTGAGAATACTAAACACTGGTCGTGGTTCCATCCACTCTATCTCTGGTTGAGAGGCCAATAGGGAGATTCCTAGAGTATTGGCAGTGGCAGTTGCAAAGCGTCCATCGTGGCTGTGTTGAATGACCATGGAACCTTGCTTGTGTGGCAAGTCAGGCCAGTCATTGCCCGAGAGCACCACATTAACGGTGACCAAATCTTTGGTGGCAAAGGGTTGACTTCTTTCCCCTAACAATAGTTGTGTCAAGGAAAGGTGTATTCGATCAGTAGGGTCTATTTTCATTAGAGATTTAACTTCAAGGCGTTCTAACTCATCGAGGTTCACACTGTTAACCTTGCAATGAAATGCACTAGGTGGAAGGAATGAATGACATTCTATGCCGGCAGCGGCCAACTCGCCATGCCATTCGCTGGGTACAGGATAGGAGTGCTGCAGAACAACCCATCCGTCTACAACATCTTCACTCCATTTTTCTATGTCCACGGCGCCTGCGTCCCTGTGTCTTAGCCAAACCTCACTATCAGCATTAGAGGACTCCCACCCGTGTTCTAAATCCAGAATTGGTTCGATTCCAATACGGGACAATTCCTTAATTTCGTCATTCAACGAACTGAATTCTACTATTTGTTCTGACACTGACATTTCTGTGGATTGTGTCAACGGCAACAATGGTTGCATTAGCAACATCAGCAAGATGCATGGGATGACTCTCTGGCCCCTCTTCATAGTTGAATGAGAAAGCAACTCGGCCATCAAGGTTGGCTTACACAACACCTTGGACTACTGCCGTTCACAAGACTGAAAACAGGAGTGCGCAAGCCACAGATGTGACCGCTACTTCAACGGCTGAACCCGAAGAGAGGAATCGACACGACGGGGTCGATGAATCGGGAGATAAGCAGGTTCTAGGAAAGCAGTTGTGGAGAGTATTACCTTTCATCAAACCATACAAGGGCCGTTTTATTCTTGGTATAGTTTCCAACGCGGGTGCTAGAGCCTGCGATTTGTTGCCATTTGTGGCGATGGGTTTGTTGACAGACGCAGTACTCAATGGAACCATAACTGAAGCAAGAGAATATGTTTGGTATGGCGGATTAATTCTTGCGGCCTTCACTGGTTTAGCCATATTTCAGGGAATATCGAATTACACTTGGGAGACATTGGCACAATTCATTCAACACGATATCAGGATGCAAGCCTTTGATTCGTTAATCAAGATGGAGATGAGATACTTCGAGGACCGGCAAACGGGAGATATCATGTCAGTGCTTTCTGCTGACGTGAACCAATTGGAGAACTTTCTCTCTGATTCCTCTACCTCGATAATCAGAATTATTGTAACCTTCTCGGTTGCTTTTGCAATATTGATGTGGATGTCATGGAAATTGACGGTCATCCTATTCGTTCCTATCCTCGTCATCATCCCATTGGTATATTTCTTCTCGACCAGAGTTCAGCGCCGATACAGAGAATCACGTCAATCCTTTGGAGACATCAATTCGGTATTGGCAAACAACATCTCCGGGATGGGAGTTGTACAGGCTTACAATGCGGAGAAGTATGAGTCCCAGAGAGTTGGAAAAGAGTCTGGATCATATATGGATGCGGCGGTGAAAGCTACTGTCATTCGTAATAGGTTCCTTCCTGGAATCTATGTTATTGCAGGTCTTGCATTCGCATTGTTGGCATCCATTGGAGGATGGTTGGTAATGACTGAAGACATTACACCGGGCCAATTCGTTACCTTTCTTCTAATGAGTACAAGGATGTCAATGCCTCTATTCATCCTTGGAATGTTAGTCAATCAAATCCAGAAGAGCGAGGCCAGTGCAAGGAGAATCTTTGCAATGATCGATCTTGAGGCGACAATTGTCGACAAGGAATCAGCAACTGCTTTGGAAGGAAGAGCTGAGCAGATATCTTTCGATAATGTGTACTTTGGTTATCCTGAAGGGCAACAAGTCCTGAACGGAGTATCGTTTGAATTGAAGAAGAATCAGTCAGTTGGTATCGTTGGTCCTACTGGAGCAGGTAAATCCACTATCGTCAAGTTACTCTTGAGATATTATGAACCCGATTCTGGAATCGCAACGATGAACGGCAATGACCTGCAAGAATTGACTTTGTCTAGTATGCGCAAACAGATTGGTTACGTTAGTCAAGATGTCTATCTCTTCCATGGTACCGTCAAGGAAAATATCGCATATTCAGATCAGTCTGCTTCGCAAGAAGAAATTGAAGAGGCAGCGCGCTTGGCAGGAGCACATGATTTCATCACCGAATTGGCAGGTGGTTACCAAGCTGTGGTGGGCGACAGGGGAGTTAAGTTGTCTGGAGGGCAAAGGCAGAGAATTTCCTTGGCTAGAGCGCTATTGCGTCGCCCTCCATTGCTGATTCTCGATGAGGCAACCAGTGCGGTTGATACTCGTACTGAGGAGATTATTCAACGCAATCTCAACGAGTTCAAGGATGGTAGGATGACAGTAGCAGTAGCACATCGCCTGAGTACGATTCGCGATGCTGATACTATTCTTGTGTTGGTAGAAGGAGTGGTTGTTGAGAGAGGTAGTCACGATGAGTTGTTGGCTGCCGATGGAGTTTATGCAGACCTTTGGGCAGTACAGACTGGAGATTTGAATCAAACCACAGGCCAGGCTACCAAGTTCGATGCTTGATTACTGTCTTTGATGAATGGGGTGTAGTAATACCTCAGTTCTTCCATTATCGAGTCCTGGAGTGTTCAATTGAGATTGTCTTCCATGAACTCTGTCAACTTCTCCCATCAGGTTCTCTTCAAGGTATTTCTTCATCCAACGGTCACCCCAAATTATGGCGATTGAAAGAATGACAAATACTGGGATTCCAATAATCAACGACCACAGGCTGACTGATAATCCTGCTACCATCATATCATCAAGTAATTCTGCCAGTGCAATCATCGCAACAAAGCATGTGATTCTTGAAATTATCAACCAAGATCTTACCACTTCCCAAATCTCTTCTTCCGCACTGTGCTCCATCGGTTGCGCCATCGCTTGTAACTTCTTTTTGAGCGGACCAGCCATGTTTTACAACCACTTTGGGAGAGGCTGTGGCCGACCTTCTACTCAAGAACCCATTGCCAGATGAAGTTGCCAAGCGATGATTGTTGGACCCTGTAGAGAGTGCCGTCATCTTTCTTTATCGTCGATTTGCACACCAAGTCCGGCTGCGGCACCTTGGCCAAGATAGATCTGTTTCCATCCTCGAATGACTCCGCTTCCATAGGACCAATGTGCCAAGAAGATGGTAACGGGTGCAATTGCTACGGTCAGTAATGTGCGATGTGGAGATGCGCCAAGTGCTGCACCGGCCCAACATATCAAGAAATACAAGATTCCCAGTGACGCTGTTCCATGAGCCGCTACGCGCGGGGCTCCCATCTCAGGTGAGTTGAACAAATCAGACCAATCGATTCCTCCTTGCCAAATTCCCCAAAGGAATGCTGCTAGACCAAGGATAGTGAGTATAGGGAACATACCTATGGCATTGTGGCTCCAACGCTTCAGTTCAGGCCAGCGTTTGTTAGCAAGGGTGCGAACATATCCGTAATTCCTCAGTTGTTTCATGTAAGGTCCGAATAATACTCTGCGCCGATGCGGCATGACCGCTTCGGCATCGAACCACAATCGATAACCTGCATCGAGAATCTTGCGATCCATGACCACGTCTTCGGCACCTATGCAGCCTTTCTCAAAGCCTGAAACTTCATCTAGAACAGATTTGCGATATGCAGAATTACAACCAGGGTTGTGATCGATTTCGATTAATTCTTCAGATGGCACTTTGCCGTATCTTGTTCCAGCAGTAACCCATCTGGCACAGAAAGCCACATCTGCCGCTCGGGCTGAAAAAGGGTCTTCATCGGGAGCGAAGTTTGGTCCACCTACTCCTGCTACTTCATCACGTTCGAACCAGCGAATCAATTTCCCAGCCCAATCCTTGTTTGGAATAACATCATCATCGGTGAACAATAGTATGTCGCAGTCCAAAGCCTTGATTCCAACATTGCAGGCATCGGCGCGATTTCGACTGCCCTGATCATCAATCCACCTCGCACCATTTTCTTTGCAGATTGATTCGCCAGGATCCCCTGTTGGGCCAACGCAGGCGATTTCCAACTCACCTTCCCAATCTTGTTGGTTGAGTGCTTGTAGTACTACTTGCAATTGTTCAGCATTGCGCAGCGTTGGAATGAGCACTGAGACTCTTGGCAATGCCATGGCGCGGCGAGGCTATGTTACGTTTCAATACAACTGAGATTAGGGCGGTGTAACCAATCACAGGTCGCCTTCGATACGTGGAGCCAAGAAGTAGACTACTTCTCCTGCACCATCTGCAAATTCGTATTCCACCTTTAGGGGGAAGTTATCTCCAAAGCGAAGAGTTACTCTATCGATGACTGACATCAACTTGGATAATGGAAGGAGATAGGTTAAGCTGTATTGAGATCGTACTGGACCATCGCACTTGAGTTCGTGTACCTCATCTTTGCTGTAAGTCACATTGACACTATCGGTATCCCCACCGATGACATTTATCTCCAAGCCAGAATCACTTAGGGAGATATTGACAAGGTCACCGACTTGTCGGGCTGCCCTTAGTGCGCGGGACAAATCGTCCCCGCTTAGGGTGACACTTGCAGGCAGATCCAATTCTGGGACATTTGGGGGTTGTACGGTAGAATGGTCTAGAGGACGTACTACGCGGTCAATCTTACCCATGTTGATGTGGATTCGTCCTTCACTCTCATCATGCTGTAATTCGATGAGGTCTCCAGAGTTACCTAGGGACAACAAATCCCTCATCTTTCCCAATTCCAATCCTAGAGATTTCTCATCGACGTCCCATGTCTCAAAAGCGGCGGACTGAATGGTCATTTTGATCATCGCTACGTGCGATGGGTCAACCACTCTGACATCGAGGTCATGTTCGTTGAAATCGAGTCTCGCTTCTTCTACAACCACATTGAGGGTATCGAAGATAATTCGCATCAGGTCTTGTCTCGCTGTTATGTTCAGCATGTCACCATCCATCCTGTAGGTGTCCTCTCGCTGGGGGGGGTCCATAAACCTGCTTTCACCTCAATGAGGAACAGTTGCAGCGAAATTGGTTTGTCATGCGGCGAAAATCAGTATTCTCGCCATCCATGTTTACATGCTTTGCAAGTTAGGAACCTAGTCTCAGGTTCGTCGCTGGAACGAGTTTGTCTAAGTTCAGAGAATACCTCTCTACCATCGCATTTAGGACAGATGTATGAGTCGGTGGTAAGGACTCCGAACATCATGTCTGCATCATCGATCACTTCGTATTCCCTTGTCTCGGCTTTGGAACTGGATGTTGTTTCTGCTAAGTCAACCGTACTTCCATCTGGTAAGGTGACTTCATTCTTTGCACCTCCCTTGTAATTACATTTGTAATTTGTACAATTTATGTTTCCAGAGGAATCTGGATATGACAAAGTACCGCATTCTGGGCAGAACATAGGGTATTGGGCGAGTGGTCACCACATATAGACGATTTGCTTGTTAATTCAGGTATTTTTCCGATTTCAATAGAGTGAACGTTCCCCATCCCTTTTGTGGTGCTGTCTGTTCGACGGTACGTGGTGTGGATAGCATACGACTGGAGATTGGCGTTGGTCATCGATGATCAGGGACGTATTCTTGATCAAGAGGAATGGACTGGCAAGAAGGACCAATCTCGTATTATTGAGAGGTTACAATTACTCGGTGCAGGAGGATTGACTGCCGAGTCAAGATTGTTATCAGAACGATGGCCTGATGCCTGCATCCATATGGCTGGAGACCCTGAACTTCCTGAACATGAATTTCCAGAAATGTCTGCAGAGTTACTACAGGCTTTGGATGAAGCATCTCTTGCTATGTCACAAGCCGGTGTTGACAAGGCGGCTGGTGACCCTGACAGGAGACTTGAGCATCTGTTGAGTGCAACCGAAGAGTTGCGTGCCGCTTGGTTAACCATGGAATCTCGATTGGTCGAATGGACGGCCTTATTCCTCCCTGCAGCGAGAGTAGAGCGAGACAGAAACCGCCTTGCAGGAATCATAGCGGAATCAGCTTCTCTACAGGACCTTGCTGCCTCATTATCGAGCAAGTTGCCGGAAGCAGGGCCTGGTGAATTGGAATGGAAGTCATTGCGTTCTTGGGCTGAAGTTGTGAGAAGTTGTAAGTCGAGATTGGATAGGATGGAGGATGCGATTAGAGATCTAGCAAGTGAACATCTTCCATCTCTATCTTTGTTGATGGGGCCACTGCTGGCTGCGCGCTTATGTGCTTCAGCGCACGGTAGGATGAGATTGGCACGTTTGCCAGCAGGTACGGTACAGATTCTTGGTGCTGAGAAGGCATTCTTCAGCCACCTGCATAATGGAACTCCACCACCAAAGCATGGCCATATTTTCATGCATCCATGGATTTCTCGTTCGGCTTGGTGGATTAGAGGCAAGATTTCTCGCATGTTGGCAGCTAAGGCAAGCCTTGCCGCTAGGAGCGATGCATTCGCTGGTGCAGTATGGAATGATGAGATGTTGGCTGAGGTTGAGAAGCGGGTTGAAGAGATTCGCAGCACCCATGTCAACCCTCCAGCAGGCAAGCGCCGATGAGGTCTTGAGATGAAGAAGAGAGGCTCAAGGTCTAGGCCCTTTGGTAAGCAACTTACAGATGGGTTAAGGGTTCAAGGCAGAGGAGTCTGGACATTGAATAGTGACTCTGGCAATACCGTATATGGTGAATCGGTTCGTCGTATCGCAAAGGAAGAATGGCGACGTTGGGACCCACACCGTTCAAAATTAGGCGCAGGGCTACAGAGAACTTCTGGGAACTTGACTGAAATCTTGCCGAGTGCAGGCTCTAGAATTCTGTATCTGGGGGCAGGCCACGGGACTACAGTTAGTCACTTGCACGATTTGGTATGCGGAGAAGATAATCATCTTGGGGGGCGAATATTGGCGGTTGATCTAGCGCCTAGATGCCTTAGGGATCTCAATCATTTGGCCAGTACAAGAAACGGCCTAGTCCCTCTGTTGGCCGATGCTAGGCGTCACAATGAGATTGCAGCAATCATGCCATATCGAGTTGACTGGTTATTCCAAGATGTGGCACAAGCCAGCCAGGTTGAAATTTTTCTTGCTGCTTGTAAGCGATTCTTGAAGAGCGACGGTTTGGGGCTTTTTTCATTGAAAGCGGCTAGTGAAAGATGGGATGAAGAAGGTGAGAGGGCTCTTTTCACTAAGGTTGCAATAACGCTCGAAGAATCCGGTCTTGATTTGGTTGAGAGTATTGAATTGGCTGGTTTTGAGGAGCATCACATGCTTTTTATTTGTCGCAGGTCTTAGGAATCCTTCAAAACCGAGCACCCTGACAAACGGGTATGGGCAGACTGCTGTTATTCAGCGTGATATTGACCCTCCTTTCTTCGGGATGTCTTGGTCACAATGAAATTGAGATCAAGGAAGCCCCTTTCAAAGGAACGGAGTTGAATATGGAGCCAGACCCCGGCTTCAACCTCAGCAATAGCCAAGGAGGCAATTGGAGCTTAGAGCAGGCACGTGGAAAGGTCGTTATTCTTCTGTTTTCATTCACCAAATGTGTAGAAACTTGTCCTGTCGTTTCGGCGAATGTACATTGGATATTACAACAGTTGGATGAGGATGAGAAAACCCAGGTTCAAGCTGTCTCCGTTACTATGGATCCTTGGAGGGATACTCCTGAAGTACTCGCTGAATGGAGTTTTGAAAGGGGTTATGATTGGCCACATCTGACTGGTAATGATAGTGCAGTATTGAAGGTCTTGGTAGACCATTTCATTTTCATTGAACCAACTGATGAGGAGGATTACGATATCTACCATCAGCAACCCACATTCTTGCTTGATAGGGACCTCAATCAGAGAGTTCTTTGGAATGGGGCTGAATGGTTGCCAGAATTGGTATTGGAGGATGTCCGCACTCTCTTGGAGGAGTAAGGGTGCCAGAGTTACCCGAGGTCGAGACGGTAAAGAGGGGCCTCTCAAGGCACCTATTGGCAAATAGGGTCATCTCAGTGGAATGTCGCAGGGATGGTTTGCGTTTTCCATTTCCTAAAGACATGGCTGCAAGTATTGAAGGTAGAAACATCAAGGAGTTGGAGAGACGGGCAAAGTATCTCCTAATTCATCTCGAAGGTGAACTCACCTGGATTTGTCACCTTGGAATGAGTGGTCGTTTCACGATTCATGAAGATGGACAGCCGCCGCAAGGGATGTTCGAAAAAGGTGGAGATGGCCGTGGAAAACATGACCATGTGGTTTTTGAGATGGAGGATGGCTGCTACGTTGTCTATACTGATCACCGTAGATTCGGTGTAATGGATATCGCTGTAACAGGCAAGGTTTCAGAACATAAGTTGTTGAGAAATATAGGCCCTGAACCTTTGTCTGAATCATTCGATGGGTCATTTCTTCGCAAAGTATTGGAGAAGAGAAACAGTCCAATTAAGACGGCATTGCTTGATCAGCGTGTAGTTGCTGGCTTGGGCAATATCTACGTCTGTGAGGCTTTGCATATTTCTGGGATTTCTCCGAAGCGTAAGGCTTCACGAATCTCGTTGCAAAGATATGTCGATTTGGTAGCGGCGGTGAAAGAGGTTCTCTTTGCTTCCATAGAAGTAGGAGGTTCAACTTTGCAGGATTTTGCTGGTGTTGATGGAGACTTGGGATACTTTCCCGCTTCATTCCGAGTCTATGGTAGAGAAGGTGAGGATTGTATTGTGGAGGACTGTCGAGGAATCATCGCGAGGTTCGAACAATCTGGACGAAGCACATTCCATTGTCCGGTGTGTCAGAGATGATTACAGGATGACCATTCTCCAACCATCATCTTTTCCTGATTCAGCGTTGAAATTGTTGACGTGAGTGGTTATGGCCTTGTACATTCTTCTATCATTCACCAGTTTCATGTATACCTTGGACAGAATTTGGCTTGCAGTTGGCTGTTGTTCCTGTTCGACGGCTTCCTTCGTGTCAACATCTGCGGCTTCTCGCATGATATGAAATCACAGTTTACCCTATTGAAACCTCGCTTAACGCCATCACATATTTCGTCGGTATTGGCCACCTACTGCAAACAATGCATCAGTTATCTGACCAAGGCTTGCAACTTTCACTGTCTCCATCAATTCCTCGAATACGTTACCGCCCTCTCTGGCAACTTGTTGCAGCCTTTGCAAAGCCTCTTCATCTCTAGTAATCGCTTGAGTTCTCTCTAGGCAAGCCTGTTTCTCTTCTGGCGTTGCTCGTGCCAGTTCCATATCGAAGTTGTCGGCATCGGCATTGATGTCGCCCTGTGGGTTCTGGAATGTATTGACTCCAATAATTGGCAGAGTACCATCATGTTTCAGGTGTTCATAGTACATACTCTCGTCTTGGATCTTGCCACGTTGGTACATCGTTTCCATGGCCCCGAGGACTCCGCCTCTACGAGAAATGGCTTCGAATTCTTGTAGCACCGCTTCTTCAACCAAGTCGGTCAATTCTTCAACGATGAATGAACCTTGCATGGGATTCTCGGTTTTTGTCCAGCCGCTTTCTTTGTTGACAATCAATTGGATTGCTAAGGCCCTACGAACCGACTCTTCAGTAGGAGTGGTTATCGCCTCATCGTAAGCATTGGTATGCAGAGAGTTTGCATTGTCTTGAATAGCCAGCAATGCTTGAAGAGTAGTTCGAATATCATTGAAATCGATTTCCTGAGCGTGAAGACTTCTACCGCTCGTTTGGATATGGTACTTGAGTTTCTGACTTCTCTCGTCAGCACCGTACAGGTCTCGCATTGCAACCGCCCATATGCGGCGGGCGACTCTACCAATGACCGTATACTCTGGATCCAGTCCATTAGAAAAGAAGAATGAGAGGTTGGGAGCAAAATGGGCAACATCCATGCCCCTGCTTCTGTAGTATTCAACGTAGGTGAATCCATTTGCTAGAGTGAATGCCAGTTGAGTGATTGGATTTGCTCCTGCTTCAGCAATGTGGTATCCAGAAATGCTGACTGAGTAATGATTTCTGACACCGTTATCGATGTAGTACTGTTGAATATCTCCCATCAATTTGAGAGCGAAGGGTGTTGAGAAAATACAGGTATTCTGCGCTTGGTCTTCCTTCAGGATATCAGCCTGAACAGTTCCTCGAACAGTTTGCAATGTCTTGGCTTTGATTTCTGCATATGTTTTGGCATCGACTAATTCATCACCGCGCTTACCTACGGTTGCCAATCCAAAACCATCGTGTCCTTCTGGTAAATCTCCCCTGTATCCGCTGGAATCTGTTTGCATCTGCAGGTGTTTTTCCACTTGCTGATCGATTGCAGCGTTCAAGAAGAAAGCGAGAATGATGGGGGCAGGCCCATTGATGGTCATCGAGACTGATGTGTTGGCATCGCATAGATCAAAGCCGGAATAGAGTCGCTTTGCATCATCTATACTGGCTATCGAGACTCCAGAATTGCCAACCTTACCCCAGATGTCTGGACGACGATCAGGGTCCCTTCCATACAGCGTAACGCTATCGAAGGCGGTTGATAGGCGAACGTAATCTTGTCCTTGTGAAAGAAGATGGAATCTGCGATTAGTTCTCTCACCTTCTCCCTCTCCAGCGAACATACGGGCACTCAGTTCATCGGTTCTCTTGAATGGGAAGACCCCTGCTGTGAAGGGGAAATATCCAGGGGCATTTTCTCTTGAAATCCAATTGTACATGTCTCCATCATCACTGAATTTCGGTAGGGAAACGCGTGGAATCATCTGATGGGATAGAGACTCGGTTACTGTTGAAACCGTGAATGGCTTTCCTCGAACGTGGTAGGTATATTCTCCACTGGAATATTCCT
>DAWL01000133.1 GCA_002505935.1 Euryarchaeota archaeon UBA226
GGTTCGCGCGGAGTTGAGGTTGAGGATGATTCGAATACGCCATTCTGGACTCCCGGAGTTGCGGATTCCTGAAAGAATAGAGGTCATCTATCCGGCCGTCCCTTTATATAGGGGGTTATAAACGGCAGTTGCATGAACAAGGATGAAGAACGCTTGACTGTCGTGAATGTTGTCGCCTCCACAAGAGTTGCTGAAGAACTAGACCTACCAGATATCGCAATTCAACTAAATTGTGAGTACGAACCTGAGCAATTCCCTGGAGTTGTTTATCGAGTTACAGACCCAAAACTTGCAATTCTCATGTTCCGCAGTGGACGCGCTGTCTGCACAGGTGGAAAGGACGAGCAGAATATCCACACTGGTATCGAGAGGATGATCAAAGACCTGCGCTCTGCGGGAATCACTACTTGGGACTTGAAGGATGTCGAAATCGAAGTCCAGAATATGGTAGCAACATACGCCCTACACTATCCTGAGGACTATGATGGGGTTGCAGAAAGGGATACTCTGGACATGAAGAAAGGTACTCCGCTTGCAGGTCTTCCGCGCAAGTTGAATCTCAACAATTTGACCTTCCACCTACCGTTCGACAAGGTGGAATACGAACCTGAGCAGTTCCCTGGTCTAATTTACCGCTTGGATTATCCAAAGGTTGTTTGTCTAATCTTCGGAAGCGGCAAGATGGTGATTACCGGAGCTCGCCACAAGGATGAGATCCTTGAAGCCGTTCAAATCATCCAAGATGAATTGGCAGACCTGCTTTGAGTTGGAACACCCCCAATAGGGGGTGGCCTTCATGAAGAAGTCCGAGGCTGGACATATCGATGAGGGGGCGCGCTATACTGCTGGTCTTGTTGCTGTTGATTGCGGCAGCACCCTCGCAGCACAATGAATTAGAGGAAATTTCGCTCTCTCATTCAAGTACCAACGAGGAAGTCACTGATGTTCCGGATTGGCGGGTTGGAGACAAATGGATTTATTCTGGTGCATTTGATGCTGAGACCCTGATTAAGGAGAATGGGGTATCAGCCTCTGTAGGAGAAGTCACCGGCGATGCTGAGATGGTAGTTCAAGAAATCCTTACAATGACCGTTGAGAACGAATCTACCCTTGTCTACAAGACATTGATGACTGCGGATTTCGACAAGAATGGAGTGGAATTGGACGGATACAGTGGGAATCTATTCATTGACTTCGCGTTCACTGAATACCATCGGGTCAGTGACCTTGCGTCTATCAAGAGCGACCTGTCTTTAGGTGTTGAATTCAGAGCGCTTGGTTTCATCAACATCGATGTTGCTGATATTACAATAAGCAACGAATACTCTCCTCCAAATGAGATAATGGATTTCCCTATGCGCCTTGGAGAGCGCTGGATGAATAACTACACTCAGGATACAAGATGGTCGGGAAGTTCAGATTACATCACCCCCTTCCCAGCAGACGAAAGTGGGCCAGAACAAGCGAATTACGGAATAACTTCACTTGGCAGTCCAATAAATCAACTTGGCCACACAATATCTTACGGAGGATGCGCAGATTCCTTTGAGATTACAGGTTGGAATGATGCTGGAGAAAGAGATAGTTACCGGTGGTACTGTCCAGATATTCGTAGCCTTGCTTGGATACATACCGATGATGATGTGGGCCTGACAATGGATTTCAGAATCAAATCTTACCATCCAGTTGGGTCTTCTGGAGTCGATGTTAACAGCAACCCCGGAATTCGAGACCAAAACATCGATGTGGAATTGGAATTCCCTCTTTTCTCTCCTGAAACTAACCTCAGTGTATGGGCCAATTCCTCAAATGCAGGCGATGTTGGCAAAGTGATTGAGTTCCGTCATGAGAGAACAGGCATGGTACAATCAGCCACCATAGCCAACAATGGTAGCGCACATCTGCTATTCGATAGTGGAAATGCCCGTGATGGTTCCTATACTTCTACTGACCATTCAAGCCATGGAATAATCGCTTGGCTAAGTAGTGAACAAATCATCGGTACAACAACCCTGACTCTCGACGAGAATGTCGTTGCACTGGACCTACTCGCAGTTCCAGATCGAGCATATATCGAGAGAAATCGTTCCGGAATTGTCAGCGAACTGAATGAACTATCAGGCTGGAATGTAATACCTGGTGATGTACTGAGAATGGAATTGCCGGTAATGAATAGAGGGATTACAGCAAGTTCTCCAGCTACTGTGCAATTAATCGATCCAGATGGTCTGCAAAAAGATGTGGGAATTCCCGCATTGGCCAGTCTAGAACAGACAACCGTTGAGATGTTTTGGACCATACCCGAAACTTCAATCATCGGAAATGTCAGTATCAGTTGGCAAGTAATGCCCGGTCAATCTAACTCAAATGATGCAGATACAAGCAATGACCTTGGCCAAATTCAACTATTCATTGGACGCCTGCCATCTGTAATCATACAGAATCACAGCGCTGTGTTGACGCAAGAAATGTTGCAGATTGACGCAAGCGCTAGTCATGACCCAGATGGCGGTAAGGTGTGGTGCTCCTTCTACATCGAGCATGACGACGGTATTGCCTTACGCAATGTTTGGACCACGGTTTGGACTTCTGATTGTATACTCAATTGGACATGGTTGGATGATGGTGTCTACGAAGTATTGGTGAATGTTGTCGACGAAGAGAGAGACTCAGTTCAATTCCTTGACATGGTGGATATCATCAACCGGCCGCCTGAAGTTAGAATAATCGCTAGTAGAGACAATGCTTCCTCTTTCGGAACCATCTCGTTGTTGGCCGTAGGCAATGATAGCGATTCCGAAGACCCGTGGCCAGGAATGGTGGACATGCATTGGCCAGATGCACAATGTGAAGAAGGCTGGTATACGCATCACTGTACCGTTACTTGGAATGAAGAAGGATTGCGACGCTACACCGCAGTAGCAACCGATGATGACGGAGCGACTACTGAAACTACCATCGATTTATTCTACAGCAATATCGCACCATTTGAACTAGACATCGAAATCTGGGATGGGCAAAACGAAGTGGAGGCGGACCAACAAGGAGTGTGGCATATCGCCGAAGATGCGACAGTCAACCTCGTTAGCAGCGCTGATGATTCACTCAACGATAGAGATGAGTTAGAGCATTCGTGGCAGATGCTACAAGGAGGAAC
>DAWL01000053.1 GCA_002505935.1 Euryarchaeota archaeon UBA226
GCCTTTGCAAATCGAAGCAGATGGAGTGAATTATCCAGACAGTGCCTCTTGTGTTGACATATCGACGAAGGCGGCCCTCAGAGAAATGATCGCACCCGGTCTAGTGGCAGTTCTATCACCACTGCTGGTCGGATTATTCCTCGGTGCAGCGGCACTTGGTGGCTTGCTCGCTGGAGCAACCGTTACTGGCGTGTTGATGGCTCTGTTCATGGCCAACGCAGGTGGAGCATGGGACAACGCAAAGAAGGCCATCGAGCAAGGCGAAATCGAAGGAGAAAGCAAGGGTGGAGAAGCCCACGCTGCAGCAGTCATTGGAGACACCATCGGAGACCCATTCAAGGATACCAGTGGGCCTTCACTGAACATTCTCATCAAGTTGATGTCGATTGTCAGTCTGGTCATTGTTCCAATCATCGTCTGAATAGGCTGTCGAAGCAAGGCTCAAGAAAGAGCCTTCGTTGGCCCGCACCATGCGAGCATTGTTGCTCTTGTTTGTCATGCTTGGTTCAAGCATGGCCGGTTGTATAGGAGATTCAAGCCCTACAGCCGAAGAGTTACAGGTCGATGAAGAACCGGGCTGGCAAGTAGGAGACTGGTTTCAGTACATCTTCACGACTCCACAATATGGACAGGATACCGCTAGATTGGTCATCGCAGACAAGATTGAATCAGACGGAAATTGGATGTTGGGAATCTCCAGCCGCACTGAAGCACAAAGACACGCGGTACTCAATCACAACCCCTTCCTCGGCCGACTTACCTTCTCAGACCTCAAGGTCTTTGAGAATGGTATAGCACAGACTGTTTTCCATTTCCCAATGGATGTGGGAAACACTTGGGAATTCACTTTGTTTGGTCACGAATGGAGTGCTGAGGTCAGCGAATTGAAACAAGATGGAGCAATTATCGAAGCAAGCAGTGGTGGCGGTGGAACAATAGTTTACACATTCGATGGAAAGATCGGTTTCCTGAGAGAATTTGAGTGGACCTCAAATGATGATCAGAGTCTATTTGCAATGGAATTGACCGAACACGGTAGCAACCACGATGGGCGCGTTTGGTTCGTTAGAGCGACTGACCTAAAGAGCGAAATCTATCAAAACATAGATGGGGAATTTTACGATACCTTCCTCGATAGTGGACATCCAAGCGGCGCAGAATTCGACCACCTAATCTGGTACCTCGACGTCATCATTGACGACTCTACTGGTTCCTCTGGATCTCTTACTATCAAAGACCATTTGGAAACAACCTCATTGAATCGTGCATGGGGCGATAGTTCTGAGGAAAACCATGCCATTGGTACGATACCTTCAGTGACCGGTGAATACAGTCTAACAGTGACTCTCTATGGCTCATCTTCGTATATTCACTTACGAATCGCAGGCGGTTTGGAACAAAGTTGGGATCTTTGATCATCCTAGCATCGCTCTGGTCTCATCAAAACCACCGACGAAGACCACCTCTCCACTCCTAAGGTCGAAAACGACTGGGACTGTTCTGTGCCTCGTTGCGCGCACGACCTCGTCTCTGAGCCCAGGGAAATCATCCATGTTGTATTCCACATAAGTCAGACCTTTGCTTGGAAGATATCTCTTCAATGCTGAACAATAACCACAGAAATTTCCAGTGTATATCAGGAAGTCACTCTCCGTCGCCTCTGCATGGTCCTCGATGCTTCCCATAAGCACGTCAAGAAAGACGGGGTATTCAAATCCTCCTTGGCACATAATCGTGTTCAAGGTCTTGTTTGCTATGCAAATTATCAACTAATCTAGAAGTTCTGCATCGGCAAAACCATCATCTCGTAATTCCAAAGGAGTACCTGGGCGAGAGATTAGCAAAGCTGGAACTGCAATCAGAAGAAGCGCGAAATACCACAACCAACCAAATTCCCAATGGCCAGCCTCCGTTCCTTCGCTATAGGTAGTAGGCCCTAGGCCATGGCTGACATTCATGTCCCACCATGCGAACAAAGCCAAGGCATCCAATGCGGTCTGGAAGCCCTGTTTCAACTCATCAACTCCTCCAGCATAGGTCCTCAAAGTAGGCAGATTATCTGCTTGTGAGTGTTTGATTGTCTGTTCGCATGTATCCCCTTCCTCATGGATATATTCGTGCATGCCTCGAATCCAGACGCTGGCATAGCCCCCTTGAATGAAGTTGTAATGATCAGAATTTCCTTTGGTATCATCGATTACTTTGACCCACTCTGTTGGATAATCTAATTGTTGATGGAGAATTTCCTTCAGTTGGGATTGTAACCTCTCAGCATCTTCTCGCATGTGGTCGGTCACCTCAAGTTCTCGATCGGTATAGTATGACCAATCATCAACTGGGGAGGCATAGAGATAGAGGGTGAAGTGGTCCTCGCTGCAGGTTGGCAAGTTAGGCGGCGACAATGGCCAGTTGAGACCGAACATATCGAGGTTGATGTATGTCGCAACATCAGTTCCTTCGGGCACGCTATTGACGAAGTGAAGACTGCCCATTCCACCACCCTCACTAGCTGAGGAACCTTGCCATTCCTCATAATCCCAG
>DAWL01000177.1 GCA_002505935.1 Euryarchaeota archaeon UBA226
CGCTTCATCATGTCATCATAGATTTCACGCTTATTTGCGAATCCTGCCAACGCTGCAATCTTATTCTCAAGCAGATGGGATTGATACATTCCACGGAAGTAATGCTTATCCTTGACCGGATCCCATTCGAACATTCCCCTAGTTAGGACACCATCGCTATGCTTGTTGTAACCGATGACCTCATCGATACCAGTGATTCTTCGAGCGATTCCTCCTCCTGGTGCTTCTACAACCTCTTGGAAGATTGCGAAATTCAAGTTGTCGAAGAAACGCATCGGCACGTTGATTGGATCACCAGTAAACCTCTGAATCATCTTGACGATTGAAGATGCGTGGAAGGTAGCAATTACTGGGTGACCTGTCTGCATCGCTTGGAATGCTGTAGCACCCTCCACACCTCTGATCTCACCAATGATAATGTATCGTGGTCGGCTTCTCAATGCTGCCTTCAAGAGGTCGAACATCTCAACTCTAGCATCCTCGTTCTTGGAATCTCTAGTTACCAGCCGTTGCCATATCTTGTGTCGAACCTTTACCTCAGCGGTATCCTCTGCTGAATATATCTTGACATTATGATCAATGAACGGAAGAATCGCGTTCAACGTAGTTGTTTTCCCACTCGCTGTCTCTCCTGATACCAATACAGACATACCATACTCAAGACATACCCAAATGTATGCTGCAACCTGTGAACTCAATGTACCCCATACTACCAATTGAGTAATGGATATCGTTTCTTCTGCGAACTTACGAATGGTAAACGATGGTCCAAGCATCGAAACGTCATCAGAATAAATGATATTGATACGGCTTCCATCCAACAATGAACCATCGATAATTGGTTTGTTGTCCGATACCGGCCTACCAATTCTCTCGGACATAGATCTTAGATATCTTCCCAGTAACTCCCTTTCACGGAAACGAATATTGGAAGTAACCATTCCGAATACCTTGTGATCCATGTTGATGTGTTTGAGACCTATCGAGTGAATATCTTCCAGCATCTCATCTGAAAGTAAAGTCTCAAGTGGGCCATTACGAATCAAATCGCGAGTGACGATGTAGCGCAACCTTTCCCTCTGCTCAACACTCACTTTCAAACGATTATCTGACATTCCAAGTACTTCCCAGATTCTGCCTTGCCGCGATACTGCGGGGGCATCCTGATGAAGCACAGTATACCTGTCAATCATTCCTGAAAGAATGTTCTCGAACTCACTATCTGTGGTGAATGAAGGTGCACTTGGTGCTTCTTGCAATAGAATATCCACGAGTTGCCTGCGAATCAATTCATCTTCTTCTGTCAATTGAGGTTCAAGACCGAACCAAAGGGTCTTTCCTCCCCCCTCTTCTTCTATTGGGGGGCGATAGATATGCACGAAAATTGGAGGTTTGGTGACATATATCAGATTCATTGGCTCGACTTTCTTGGCATCTCTATCCAATGGTCCGTAGAATATCGGCCGACTGCCATATCTTGCCTCAAAATCGTTGACCCAATCTCTAACGTGAGGATAATGGCGCATCAAACCTTCCATATCTCCAGGCTGGATTTCGGGCATTTCCTCTGGCGCCATCATATTCCTTCACCCCTCAACTGACCGCCGTGATATCGACGATGAATCCCATACCTGGTTCGACCCTCCAACCTATGGTCGCCTGTAGAGGGCCGGCTGCCCTCAAGAATCTAGTCACCTTAATCTGACGCTTCAAATCACCACCAATGATGTTCGTGGACAAATCGATTAATACCTCAGATGTAGTCTTCAATGCCCTAACTGTAGCAGGATCTAATTCTTCCTCATCGATACCTAGAATGATCGTTCGATTCCCTGCAGTGAACCTTCTTAGACGATCGATTAAATCGAATCTCGCTTTATCATCCATCTCATCAGGCATTAATTGCGATGCGGAATCGATGAAGACAAGGTCCGTTTCCTCCATTGATTCTGAAGACAAGACTTCCTCAAACCCTACATCAGGTACAGATTCAGCAATTGTTCCAAAACGGGATATGACCAATAGTTTCCCTTCATTGATATATTCAAGGATATCATATCCTAAGCTATGCATCTGCTCGATCCAGCCTCTTGTGGTCAATTCGGTAGTTACCACCACGATTTTTGCTCCATTTTCTAACATGCCGTATATCAGGCGTTGACAAATCAAAGATTTGCCAGAACCGATAGGTCCTGCTAGAATACCAAGTGAACGATTCGGAATCTTCGCCCCCATACTGTCTGCAAGGCTATCCTGTTCTATTCCAAAGGGAAAGCCATCCTCAAGCGGAGTTACATCCATTATTTCACCTCAGACCTTCAACCTCAACGTACCGTGAAGAGTGTCCGCTCCTTTCACGCCCCTTGATTGCTCACTCATAACAACGATACTGACCTTGACTTCATCCCCATCACTGTAAGTAAAATCAGAATCCTCAACATTCACTGACACTACTTGCCCAGAGGCCCAAACGCCACCTCCAAGAACTGATACTGTGATATCTGAAGACGGGATTGAAATTCCGTCAACATTTACTCCAAGGTTAGAGGTATCAAGAGTACTGGTTCCTGTGTTCTGAAGATAAAATGTAATGTCTTCAGGATCGGTGTTGTCATAGATTGTGTTCATTGGATCGCCTGAGAAATCTATCTGCGTGGAGGCGTCCATCTCCGCTTTGATTCGTTGCTTACCTAAAGTTTCTGAGACGCCACCCCATGAATCTACTAGAACGACGCCAGCGACACCAGAGATCAATAGAGCAACAACCAACATGATCATTGAAGTAACTCCTCCCTCTGCCATCAAATCACCTCAACTATTCTCGACCACCGCTTTAGCAGAAAGTCCACCCATACAGGTTGCAGCAACTCGCTCAGGGGTGGTATCTGCTTCGGCACTGAGGTCAAACACTACCATCAGAGTTTCACCAGGAAA
>DAWL01000044.1 GCA_002505935.1 Euryarchaeota archaeon UBA226
TTTGAAGTACGCTCATTTTGATGGATCCCAATGGATGAATACTAGTGTGGATTCTGATGGAGATGTTGGCTCCTATACATCAATTGACGTCAGTACCAATACCAATCCGCATATCGCTTACCGAGATGAATCCAATACCAATCTGAAATACGCCTACTACAATGGTAGTGCATGGATCAACATGACCTTGGACGGAGATTGGGGAGGAATGGATAACGTAGGGAAACATGCCTCCATAGCCTTAGATTCTGGAAATTGGCCACATATCGCCTATTACAATGAAACTGGAGGCGATTTGATGTACATGTACAATGATGGAACCTCATGGTACAGATTCACCGCATATGCAACCAACAATGTTGGGCTACATGCAAGCATTGCATTAGATTCGAATGATTTACCTCAATTCGTCCATTACAATATGCAGTTTCAGAACTTGATGTATACTACATTCGACGGAGGTAATTGGACAACCGATACTGTTGATTCTGATGGCAGAGTTGGAGAATTTTGCACCATTGCTCTAGATTCAAACGATTTGCCGCATGTAGCATATCTTGACCGAGACAATAGTGGTAGAATCAAATATGGACACCTAAACCAATCTTGGACTCTTTCTGCAATCGATGAAGAAGGCGAGTATATTTCGATAGATATTGATTCAAGAGAGAGAGCTCATTTCTCATATTATGATCTCTCTGACAAAGATTTGCGCTATCTCTCTCATTCGGGGGCTAATGTTGACCAAATCACTGATGTGATTACCTTCAACAAAGATTGGGGCGGCATAGGAATGGTTCTCGATAGTCAAGAGGTACCACATATAGTATATCAAAATCATAGCGATGGAAACTACAAGGTATCATATGCAACTCTAAATGTTTCAGCAACAGAAAGTTCAGGCTCCAATGTCTGGATCATTGAAACGATTGATGGTTCTCTAGGGGACTACGCGGGAAGTTGGCTCTCTATTGACATAGATAGTCAAGATATACCACATGTTTCATACTTCGCAGGAGATAACATAGATGAGATAAGATATGCATTCAGAAATGATTCCGGTTGGCAAAACCAAACCGTTGATGATGGAATAGATAGGTTGGGATTCTATTCTTCAATCAAGATAGACTCTACTGACAATCCACAAATCGTCTATTCAAGATTAGGTGGGAGCCATTTTAGATATGCAATGTATGACGGATCAACTTGGCATTCTGAAGACATAGGAACTACCTCTGGTGGAGATAAGAAAAGTTTGCAACTTTCTCTAAGCAGTGCTGACGTTCCTCACATCTGCTTTTTTGATGAAGCAACAGATCGAATGGGTTACGCAACATATAGCGGTTCATCTTGGGTCAAAGAAACAGATGTAATCAGTGATGATTTGGAATATGATTCGTCATTGGGAAGAGGGAAGTGGTGTGATATTGAAGTGGATCAATATGGCACCCCTCACATCTCTATGGATTACAATGGCTATAGACAAGTAGGATATCTTATCAAAAATGGTAGTACATGGGATGGTTGGAATCTCTCCTCTGTTGCTAGCGATGAAACTGCTGTCTACACACAATTGGAACTCGATAATTCCGAAAACCCATGCATTGCTCATCACAATACCAAAGTGGGAGGAAACAACAACTATCGCGATGTGCACTTGACCTGTTACAATGCGACTTCAGGGGAATTGTTACAAAGAGACACGGGACTTTTTGATTCAGATTTCTACTACTCTTCCATTAAATGGGGACGTTACATAAATATGCAACTTGATCAAAACGATAGTGCACACATTGCATTCTACGATCAAAGTACTAGGAATATCATGTATTATACCGATAATTACTATCCAACATTTGATACTGACGGAGATGGTATTCCAGATTCAGAAGACAACTTTCCTTCAAACCCATCAGAAACTGCTGATTATGATGGCGATGGAACTGGCGACAACGCAGATAATGATGATGACAATGATGGTGTAATCGATCTGACTGATGATTGCCAATTCGGAATCATCGGTGCGGGTGCAGACTTCGACGGTGATGGTTGCAAGGATTCAGAAGATGATGATGATGACAACGATGGTTTCGACGATGGGGATGATGATTGCCCCAAGGGCATGACAGGAATTGGCGATGACTTCGATTCTGACGGTTGTCAAGATGCAGAGGATTCAGACGTAGATGGTGATGGAGTTGCAAATGAAGATGATGACTTCGACTTCGATCCAACTGAAGACACTGATAGCGACGGAGATGGCATTGGAGACAATACCGATCAATTCCCAGATGATGCCAATGAGACCACAGATTCTGACGGAGACGGAGTGGGCGACAATGGCGATGCATTCCCGAATGATGCCAATGAAAGTTCAGATTTGGATGGAGATGGGGTTGGGGACAACGAAGATGCCTTCGATGATGATGCTAACGAAACTACAGACTCAGATGGAGATGGAGTCGGAGATAATTCGGATGTATTCCCGAATGATGCGAATGAAAGTTCAGATTTGGATGGAGATGGAGTTGGGGATAACGCAGATACCGACGTAGATGGAGACAATGTTTCCGATATTGATGATGTATTCCCTGATGATCCGAATGAATGGAATGATACCGACGAGGATGGGGTAGGAGATAATGCAGATGCCTTCCCCAACGATGCCAACGAATCAGCCGACAGCGATGGCGACATGGTCGGAGATAATGCAGATGAATTCCCCAATGATGCCAATGAAAGCATCGACTCGGACAAGGATGGAGTTGGAGATAATGCGGATGTTTTCCCCAATGATGCTAACGAGAGCTCTGATTCAGATGGGGATGGAATAGGCGACAATAACGACATATGCCCTGGTGGAAATGATTCGACGGATGCAGATGAAGATGATATTCCTGACCATTGTGACCCATTAGTTGATTCTGATGGTGATGGAATTGATGATGCGGTTGACGTATTCCCAGACGACTCAAGCGAGTGGGTTGATTCCGATGGCGATGGCGTAGGGAACAATGCCGATGCATATCCTGCAGATCCAGAGAAGAGTGTACTCGAAGAGACCAACAACAATCAGACTGGACAAGGAGATAGTAATTCGGAAGAAGAAGAAGATAAGGAAGTAGGCAATACAAGTTCTGAAACGAAATCTTGGACTGAATTCCTGAAGGAAAATGGCGTAGATCCTGCGATCCTAATGGGAGTTGTTGGAATCATTGTATTGATGGTTCTTATTCAGATGAAATTGTCTTCACGCAAAATCAAGAAACTAAAGCAGGAATTGGGAGATGCTGTTGAAGCCGACTCTGTTTGGCAGCGCCTCGACTTCGATGGTGATGGTGAAATTTCGGATTTGGAATTCGAGGCTTACAAGGTGATTAGAGATAAAGGAAAGAAACCAGAATCTTCAGGCAAACAAGACAGTAAGTCAGAAACAGAAAATACTGATTCTGAAGAAACTGCACCTGGACAAGTTTCCAACGATTCCAGCGGGCCTCGTAGCAGATACGACTTCTGAACTCATCAATTCTCAGAATACTCGGTCACCCTGATTCCAAGTCTTCCGGTTATGGAAGGGCGTTGCATTACTCTATCCAGTTTAGTGTGGAATGCTTTCTCTAAATCGACTTCCATTGCAAGAGCGTGACCTAGAATCAAAATCAAAACATCTGCTAATTCTTCTTCAAGATCCTCTTTTGGCTTGCCCTTGGTAACCGCTGCTGCCAATTCACCTAATTCCTCAATTGTCAATGCCAAGCGATATCCCATATCATGCCCATTGTTATCAGCGAAGGCATGCTTGTCATGGAAGCGTGCGACCCTTGCCATCATCGTATCAAAGCGGCCATCACAGAGAACTTCGGCAACTCCTGTCTCGGCGACTGCCATCACTCTCTCGCCTGCACCATCAGCAAGCCAAGATGCAACATCGCGTGGTCTAGTCTCTTCACTCATGCCAAGGTGGCAGACAAAGCGGTCCTTCAACTCAGATGGTCGATGATCTTACCAGCCAATGCTGCAGATACGCCCTTAACCTCAGAAATTCCGTCAACACCTGCCTCCAACAAAGCAGCAAATGTACCAAGACCAGCATCCTGTAATTTCTTGGCAGTTGCTGGACCAACTCCTGGTAGAGTGGAGAAATCATCACCGGATGCTTCCGGCTCAGTCTCTTCTTCAGCGGCATCATCCGCTTCAGCGGCTTCGGTTGATTCCGATTCTTCGCCATCTTCGCTCTCTTCAACAGTTTCAACAACCTTCTCAGCAACTGCTTCCAATGCTTCAGCAGCGGCTAGAACTCCTGCCTCTTCAGCAACCTCATCGCCACCATCTTCTCCTGCAGCAGCTAGTGCTGCTGCCTTGCGAGCGGCTACTTCAGCTGCTTGACGCTGCTCCTCAGCGTGGATCTCATCTAGAGTAGGTCCACTCTCAGAAACTACTCCAGATTGTAGAAGTTGACTCCTGCGAATGACTGCACTGCGAACTGGATAGACAGTCTTGACAGCGTTGCGTATCTCGTCTTCTAACTCGCTTCCCAACAATGCCTTCTGTAGATTTGCGTAAGTCTTGCGAGAAGCACTTGTCAAAATTACATCCTGTGCCTTCTGACGCATGGCGCTCTTGACACTGGACTTGATTCTACGCTCTGTAATCAACAAAGGCTTGAGGCGGACTAGATATCCATCCTCGGTTACTACGTCGACAACTCCATCCACTTTACCGCGATAACGGCGAATCTGTCTTCGCACGTGATCTGATTGGTGAGTGTGGCCAATGAACTGAGTCAATGCGTCCTGGCCAACGCACTCGGTCACGCGGAAGCGCAACTTGACGTGCATCTTGCTGAAATCTCCATCGAACTCCTGCTGAGTAAGTTCGTAAGTACGTCCAATGACGTGTTGTTCCTCTTCCCCGAGGGTCTCACCGATGCGCTTGAAATTCCATGGGAATCTCGGTGCACGGATGGTGAACCATCTCTTGGCCTTCCATTTGTCCTTCTGCTTTCTTGCTGCTGCGCGTGCTTTCGCGCCGGTTCTACTGGCCATGATTCTCCCTCGGTTCCGTTGCAGGGGCTACCCTACGAGCGTCCAACCGACCGAGGTTGACTATTTGAAGTGGTCTATCACCACTCAAGACCTTGTTTCTACCAACCTCGCTCTTCAAGGCGAGTATCGAGTTCTTCGAGTTCAAGACCGGGCATAGCCTCACTCATCATTGCTGATGCTTCAGCAACCACGGCAGGGTCATCGAAATGATGAGTTGCCATGACTATTGCATCGGCAGTAGTCTTGGGGTCGTTTGACTTGAAGATTCCAGAACCAACGAATATCCCATCCATTCCATGTTGCATCATCAATGCTGCATCGGCTGGCGTTGCGATTCCTCCAGCTGAAAAGGTGATTACAGGTAATCTTCCCATCTGTGAGACCTGAGTTAGAATATCGTGAACGTCCTGATTGAAGGATTCATCAAGAGGACCAAAAGGTGTATTTCCAACATGGCCTGGGATGGCTGACATCGATGCTAACTCATGGTATCTGTCAACGATCACGTCTGTCGCTACTCTGAGGTCTTCAGCGCTCAAGGTCTGTATCTGAGCGATTTCTTGCTTTATCAAACGAGCGTGAGTGACCGCTGCCACCACATTTCCAGTACCTGCCTCACCCTTGGTTCGAATCATAGCAGCACCCTCATGGATACGCCTTACCGCTTCGCCTAGATTGGTGGCACCACAGACGAAGGGGATTGTGAAATCATTCTTTGCAATGTGGAAAAATGGATCTGCTGGAGTCAAAACTTCGGACTCATCAACCATATCAACGCCAAGTTCCTGCAATACT